>NZ_JBFBLA010000023.1:60725-86175 GCF_040702485.1 Arthrobacter sp. NPDC080031 | reverse complement strand
AGGACATCACCCTGGACGAACTCACCGCCCAGATGGCCGGCGGCGCGGAACTGGCCGAACTCGCCCACGAACTCGAACAACTCGGCGGACACACCCAAGCCCTCAAGGAAGTCCAAGCCGAAGTCGCCGAAGTCGCTGACGCGGCATACGAAAGCAACGCCAAGCGCCACTGAGCGCAAAAGTTCACAACCTGATGGAGCAACCATGGAAATGCTAATAGCTGGAAACTGGCGCGGTGCCGCCGACGGCAGGACCGAGGAAGTCCGCTCGCCCTTCGACGGCCGGACCATCGACACGGTTCCCGTGGCGACAGTCCAGGACGCCCAGGCCGCCCTTGACCGGGCCGAGATCGGCGCCCACTTGCAAAGGACCACGCCGGCCCATGTCCGCGTCGACATCCTCCTGCGTGCAGCCGCCCTGGCGGATGAACGCGCCGAGGACATCGCCCAGACGATTAGCGCAGAAACCGGAAAGCCCATCACGGAGGCGCGGGGCGAGGCCAGCCGCTCCGGCAACATCATCCGCCTCGCCGCCTATGAGGGAAGCCAGCTGTACGGTTCCACGCTTCCATTGGACGCAAACGCCGGGACAGGCTTGGACAAGATCGGCTTCACGTTGCGGCAGCCGGTGGGCATCGTCGTCGCCATCACCCCGTTCAACTACCCCGCCCTGCTGGTGTTGCACAAAATTGCACCCGCGCTGGCAGCCGGTAACGCCGTCGTACTCAAGCCCGCCCGCGCGACGCCGCTGACGGCACTGAAGCTGGCACAGTGCTTCGTCGACGCCGGCCTGCCGCCCGAGGCGCTGTCCGTGATCACCGGGCCCGGCAGCTCCCTGGGCGATGTGCTGGTGACTGACCCGCGGGTCCGCAAGGTGTCCTTCACCGGGTCCACGAGCATCGGAACGCGCATCAGTTCGATCGCGGGAGTGAAGAAGCTGTCCCTCGAGTTGGGGGCCTCATGCCCGGTGATCATCCTGCCGGACGCGGACCTCGAACTCGCCGCCACTGCAGTGGCTACCGGCGGCTACGTCAACGCCGGTCAGGTATGCATTTCCGTTCAGCGGGTCATCGTTGACCGTCGGGTGGAGAAGGACTTCCTGGATGCGTTGGTCCCGAAGGTCGAAGCCATCGCCGTGGGCAACCCCAAGGAAGAGGGCACCCGGCTCGGCTCGCTGATTTCCGAAGAAGAAGCAGCACGCGTCCACACGTCCATCCTTGAGGCCCGCCATTCGGGCGCCCGGGTCCTCACCGGCGGTGACCGTGACGGCGCCGTGGTGACTCCCGCCGTCGTCGCGGGCGTCGACCCCGGGTCGCCGCTGAGCCGGAACGAACTCTTCGGACCCGCCGTCGCCGTCTCATCCGCGCACGACATGGAAAGCGCCATCGCGATGGCGAACGACAACGAATACGGCCTGGGCGCCGGCATTTTCACGAACGACGTCGCCGGAGCGGTCCAGGCCATGCGGCAGATCGACGCCGGCAACATCCACATCAACTGGTCGCCGCTGTGGCGGGCCGACCTCATGCCCTACGGCGGCTTGAAAGGCAGCGGGATCGGCAAGGAAGGCGTCCGCTCTGCTGTCCAGGAAATGACCGAAGAGAAGACGGTCGTCCTGCACGGGCGCCCCTGGTAACCACGACAACGGGAATAAGGCAATGACCACACCATCTCAGACCATCAGGCTCACCACGGCCCAAGCGGTCATCAAGTACCTGTCCGCACAGTATTCGCTGGCCGACGGCGTCCGCCGCCGCCTGGTCCCAGCAGCCCTCGGCATCTTCGGCCACGGCAACGTGGCCGGCCTGGGACAAGCATTGGATGAACTGGCCGACGACATGCCGTTCATCCAGGGCCGGCATGAGCAGTATCTGGCCCACATCTCCACCGCGTATGCCAAGGCGAGCCGTCGCCAGGCAGTCCTCGCCGTCACGGCCTCCGTCGGCCCGGGCGCACTCAACCTCGTCACCGCCGCCGGCCTGGCAACAGTGAACAGGATTCCGCTCCTGCTCCTGCCGGGCGACACCTACGCCACCCGGCACCAGGGCCCGGTGCTGCAGCAGCTCGAACACCCCACCGAGGCTGATGCCACGGTCAACGACGCGTTCCGCCCTGTATCGCGCTTCTTCGACCGTATCAACCGCCCGGAGCAGCTCCTGACCGCGCTTCCGCAGGCCATGCGCGTGCTCACGAGCCCCACGGACACCGGCGCCGTGGTCCTTTCGCTGCCCCAGGACGTGCAGTCCCACGCCTACGACTTCCCGGCCGAGTTCTTCGAGCCGCGCGACTGGAAGATCCGCCGGCCGCTGCCGGACCTGGAAGAGATCGACGACGTAGCCCGGCTCATCCGCTCAGCCGAGCGTCCGGTGATCATCGCCGGCGGCGGCATCCACTACTCCGACGCCCACGCGGCGCTCGAGGCGCTGGCGGGACAGGCGGGAATTCCCGTCGTCGAGACCTTCGGCGGCAAGGGCGCCGTGACCAAGGACGAATGGTGGCAAGTGGGCGGCGTCGGGCTGGAGGGCAACTTCGCGTCCAACACCCTGGTCAAGCAAGCCGACCTGGTCCTGAGCGTCGGCACGCGCCTCACCGACTTCGCCACGGGTTCGCAGTCCATCTTCGAAAACCCGGACGTCCGGTTCGCGTCCTTGAACATCGTGGACGCCGATACCCGCAAGCAAGGTGCCACCGGCATCCTGGCGGACGCACGCCTCGGTCTGGAAGCACTTGCCCGCTCCCTGGAGGGCCACAGCACCAGCGAAAAGTGGCAGGAAACGGTCCATTCCGAGAAGGCAAAGTGGGCCCCCATCCGGTCCCAGTGGCTCGACGCCGACACTCCCTACCGCCCGGAAGACCACCCCGACGCGCCGGTCACCGGTGCTGTCCTGACCCAGCCGCAGCTGATCGGCCTGATGCAGGAGCACGCCCGCTCCGGAGACACCATCATCGCCGCGGCTGGAGGACCTCCTGGTGACCTGCAAAAAGTCTGGGACGCCACGGGCAACCGCAATTGCCACCTGGAATTCGGCTTCTCCTGCATGGGCTACGAAATCGCGGCCGGCATGGGCGTCCGCCTGGCCGAGGGCAACAACGACAACCGCGTGGTCACCTTCATCGGCGACGGTACCTTCCTCATGGCACCCACCGAAATCCTCACCGCCGCGCAGGAAGGCCTCAACGTCACGGTTGTCGTCTCCGAAAACCACGGCTACCAGGTCATCCACCGCCTCCAGATGAACCGCAGCGGCAAGGAATTCGGCAACGAGTTCCGCTACCGCACCACCGGGGGCAGCGTCGCCGTCGAAGACGCCCCCAAAGCGCGGCTGGATGGCGATTACCTCAAGGTAGACCTGCGGCAGATCGCCGAAGGCTTGGGCGCCCTCGCCATCCGGGCAAGTACCGCCGCAGAGGTCCGGGAAGTGCTGGCCTCCACTCGCGACACCCAAGGACCCGTGGTGATCGTGGTCCCAACCGTTCCCCACGTTGACTTGCCCGGCGGCGACGTCTGGTGGGACGTGGCTCCCGCCGAAGTGTCGGGACAGGAATGGGTCCGCACCCTCCGCGCCGATTACGAGCAGGCAAAGAGCCGCCAGCGGTGGTTCGGATGAGCGGCGGAAACCACGACGGCGGACCGCTCGACGGCGGTCTGCTGCGGCGCCGCTTGGCCGCCGGAGAGGTGACAGTGGGAACCTTCGTCGGCATGGCTTCGGCAACCGCGGTGGAAGTGTGCGCCGCTGCCGGCGCGGACTGGGTGCTGATCGATCTTGAGCACGGCTCCGGCGGTGAAGATGCCGTGCGCGACGGTGTCCTTGCGGCCGGAAGCTACGGCGTCCCCACCCTTGTTCGCGTGGAAAGCGCCGAGCGCATCCGCATCGGTCGCGCGCTGGATCAAGGCGCGGCAGGCATCATGGTGCCCCGCCTGAACTCCGTTGAAGAAGCCGGCCAAACCGTGAAGCACATGCTTTATCCGCCCTACGGCGACCGCGGAGTGGCAACGTACAACCGCTCCTGCCGCTGGGGCATGGACCGGGCTCCGCTGAGCGCGGACCAGCAGTCAGCCGTGGGGATCATCCAGATCGAAACCCTCGACGCACTGGAGCACGTGGAGGAGATCGCGGAGCAGGACGGCGTGGATGTCCTCTTCGTCGGACCGATGGACATGTCCTTCGCTCTGGGTGTTCCGATGCAACTGGATAGCAGTGCCTTCCGGGAGGCATTGCAACGGGTGGTCGCTGCCGCGCAACTGCATAACAAAGCGGCCGGGATCCTCGCGGTGGACGGCATGGCTGCGGCCAAGTACGTCCGCCAAGGTTTCCGGTTCGTGGCCATCGGCTCGGACTCCACCATCATGGCGGCGGCGTTCCGCGACGCTTTTGACACCGCCCGCAACTGACAAGAATTTTCAACGAGAAAGGCAATAACGTGAGCCAAGAATCCCGCACAGTCGGTGTAGGCCTTATCAGCGTCGGATGGATGGGAAAGCTCCACTCGCGCGCCTACCAGACGGTTCCCTACGCCTACCCGGAGCTTGGCCTGACCACCAAGCTGGTCATCGCGGCGGACACGGCACCGGACCGGGTGGACTACGCCCGCGATGTCCTCGGCTTCGCGGAAGGAACCACGGACTACCACGATGTCCTGAACCACCCGGACGTGGACGTCGTTTCGATCTGCGCCCCCAACTTCCTGCATGCCGAAATCGGCATCGCAGCGGCCAAAGCCGGCAAGCACTTCTGGATCGAAAAGCCCGTTGGGCGGGGCTACGAGGAAACCGCAGCCGTGCAGGAAGCCGCCGTGGAGGCCGGCGTCGTGACCTCCATCGGCTACAACTACCGGCATGCCCCCGCGGTAGAGCACGCCAGGAAACTCATTGCGGACGGCCGCCTCGGCCGTATCACAAACGTCCGCGCCGTGTTCTTCTCGGGGTACGCGTCCGAACCCAATGGGGCGTTGTCGTGGCGTTTCGACCGAAAACTTGCCGGCACCGGCGTGCTGGCGGACCTGTTCAGCCACGCAACGGACCTGTGCCAATATGTAGTTGGGCCCATCGCCGAGGTAACCGCGCTCACAAGCACGGTCTACACGCAGCGACCCAAGCTGGCGATGGGGTCAGGGACGCACTTCGCGGTGATCGAAAACGGTGAAATGGGAGAGGTCGAAAATGAGGACTACGCTGCAGCGCTGGTCCGCTTCGGCCCGTCCGCCCGCGGGGCAGGCGCCGTCGGCACCATCGAATCCTCACGCGTTGCCGTTGGACCCGAATGCGGTTACCAGATCGAGGTCTACGGGACCGAAGGCTCGCTCAAATGGGACTTCGAGCGCATGAACGAACTCAAGGTCTGCCTGGGCCGCAACAACGATGAGCAGGGCTACACCACGGTCAACGCCAGCCCCCGCCACGGCGACTACGCGCACTTCCAGCCGGGTCCCGGCAACAGCATGGGCTTTGACGACCTCAAGGTCATCGAGGCCAAGAAGTTCCTCGTCGCCGTCACTGGGGGAGTGCAGGAAAACTCCAACATCCACGATGCCGCTTCAGCCGCCGCCATTGTCAGCGCTGCCGAAGCGTCCTCGCTGTCCGGCCAATGGCAGAAGATCGAGGAAATCCACGGCACCACGGCAGCGCGGGCGTAACCATGGCACCTCCATCCGCCCGGCGGCCAACGATCATGGACGTGGCTGAACGCGCCGGCGTTTCCAAGTCGTTGGTCTCACTCGTGCTGCGCGACTCACCGCGCGTCAGTGACGAACGCCGCCAGCGGGTGCTCAAGGCTGTTGAAGAGATGGGCTTCGAGTTGAACCTCGCGGCCCGGTCCCTGGCAACCCGGGACAGCGGAACCATCGGGGTGCTTGTCAGCGATATGCACAACCCGTGGGCCTTTGACGTCGCCGACGCCGCGCGGACCGTACTTGAAGAGGCCGGGCACACCGTCCTCTTCAGCGCGGTCACGGCGGCGGGCAGGGGAGTGGACCAGTCCATCCTCCAGGCCTTCCGGGACTTGCGGGTCGCGGGCCTGCTCGTCGTCGGAACGGTGCCTGACCAGCACCCGTTCAGCCGCGCCGTTTCGGGCGGGGCTGTGGTCTTTGCTGGTGGAGGACCGGACTACATCGACACCGCCGATATCGTCCGAAGCGACGATGCCCTTGGCATGTCCATGGTTGTTGAGCACTTGATCGCCCAGGGACACGAGAACATCGTGCACCTTGGCGGTCTTGGTGGTTCGGTTGGCCGGGAACGCGTGGACGGCTATTCGGTAGCAATGGAAGAGCACGGTCTGGACCGCTATATCCGCGTGGTCGACGCCGACTTCTTCCAGGAATCCGGCTATGTCGCCGCCCAACGGGCCCTGGGCTCCCGCTCCGAGCACCAGCGTCCCACAGCACTGGCCTGCATCAACGACCTCGCCGCTTTTGGTGCCATGACAGCTGCCGATGAACGCGGAGTCGAAATAGCCGTCACCGGCTATGACAACATCGCGCTGGGTGCCATGCCGCGCCTGGGGCTGACCACCGTCGACCCGGACAGCTCCACCATCGGCGTCACAGGGGCCAAAACCCTCCTGGAACGCATCCATGGTGAAGGCAGCGGGTTCGTCCACCATTCCGTCACGCCCCACTTGGTCGTACGGAAATCCAGCCTCCTCGGCCTCTAGAACACACAGGCCTTTAGAACACACAGGTCTCTAGCAGCGCTTCCAGCACCACCGATAACAACGCCATTTTCGGCGCAACCCCATACCCACATCTTCAAGGATGACGATGGCTTCCATAACCACACCCCAAATCTTTGTCGCTCTCGGCAGCGTCGAGCCGGACCTCGTGGAACCGCTCCTCTCCGAACACCAGCGGCTCATCCAGGACCCCACCGACGAGGACCTGGCCATCGCCGATGCCGCGATCGTCAGGGCTGCCTACCGCGTGGACCGGGAACTCTTGGACCGCATGCCCGCCCTCAAAGTCATCGCCAGGACCGGCGTCGGAACCGACCTCGTGGACGTCGCCGAAGCCAAGAGACGCGGAATCGCGGTGGTCATCACACCCGGAAGCAACACCGCCTCGGTGGCCGAAGGCGTGTTCGCCCACCTGCTGGCGCTCGTCAAGAAACTCTCTCCACTGACCGCGCTGGTCCGCGAGGGGCGCTGGGAGCAGCGTGCCGCCGTCGGCGTCGGAGACCTCGAGGGATTCACGCTCGGCATCATCGGCTACGGCCGCATTGGCCGCCGGGTGGCGCGTATCGCCGAGGCCTTCGAGCTGAAGGTCCTGGCCTACGATCCTTTCGCCGAAATCCCCGCGGGGATCCGCCGTGACACCGTCGAGGAACTCCTTGCAGACAGCGACTTCATCACCCTCCACGCGCCCCTGACACCGAAAAACCACAACCTCATCAACGCGGACCGGCTCAAGGCCACGAAGCCCGGAGCGATCCTCATCAACTGCAGCCGCGGCGGCCTCGTCGACCTCGACGCCGCCCACGAAGCACTGCAGTCCGGCCACCTTTCCGGGCTCGGCCTGGACGTGTACGACCCCGAGCCGCCCGCCCACCACCCGTTGTTCGACCACGAAAACGTGGTCCTGACTCCGCACCTGATGGGGTTCACCCGTCAAGGCATGGCCCACACGGTCAGGGATGCCGCCCAAGGCGCGGTTGACGTCCTTGCTGGCCGCACGCCCGCCGCGGTGGCAACGCCATGACCGCTTTGAACTGGGGCACGTCCCCGTCCAGCATCCAGAACCAACCCAAGCCCAGCCTTCTCCGGGCAGCCCTTTAGAAAGGACCCTTCCACATGTCCACTGATCGACCCCTCAAAGTAGCGCTGTTCGGTTCCGGCCGTATCGGGCAGGTCCACGCCCGGAATATCGCCGACCACCCGGACCTGGAATTGGCTTGGATCGCCGACCCCTTCATTGAAGGAGCCCGCACGTTGGCGGCCGGGACCGGCGCCGTCGCCGTCGAGTCGGCCGACGAGGTTTTCGCGAACGGTGACCTTGACGCCGTCGTGATCGGCTCGCCCACCAGCACGCACGTGGACCTGATCTCGCGCGCCATGGCGCAAGGCGTGGCGGCCCTCTGCGAAAAGCCGATCGACCTCGACATCGACCGGGCGCTCGCTTGCCGCGACGCGATCAAGGGCAACACCACGCCCCTCATGCTCGGGTTCAACCGGCGTTTCGATCCGCACTTCGCGGCCATCCAGTCGCGCGTCGCAGCGGGAGAAATCGGCCGCCTCGAACAGCTGACCATCATCAGCCGCGATCCCGCACCCGCGCCCGCCGCCTACATCGCCACCTCCGGCGGGATCTTCCGGGACCAGAGCATCCATGACCTGGACATGGCCCGGTTCTTCGTCCCTGACATCATCGAAGTTTCGGCCACCGGCGCCAATCTGTTCTGCGACTACATCGAGGAAGCCGGAGACTTCGACTCGGTGGTCATCACTCTCAAGGGCCGCGACGGCGAGCTCGTCACCATCACCAACTCCCGCCACAGCGCCTTCGGCCACGACCAGCGACTGGAGGCGTTCGGCAGCGAGGGGATGCTCAGCGCAGGCAACGTCACCCCGACGACGGTGCGCAAGTATGGCGTCTCGGGCACCGAAGAGTCCGATGCCTACCTGCCGTTCTTCCTGGAGCGTTACGCCGCGGCTTACCGGAACGAATTGGACAGCTTCGCCAAGGCCATCCGCGCGGGCACCCCCTGCAGCCCGGGATTCGACGACGGCCTGCAAGCGCTCGCCCTCGCCAACGCGGCTGAAGAGTCCGCCCGCTCCGGCCGCGCCGTCAGGATCGAAAATTCAGTCAAGATCGGGCAGCTGTAGCCATGCCACTTCTCCAGGACAAAGTCATCCTGATCAGCGGGGGCACGCAGGGTTTGGGCGCCGGAGTCGCGAGACGCGCGGCGGCCGAGGGTGCTGCCCGGATCGCCGTCACAGGCCGGAACGCGGACTCGGGTGAACGGCTCGCCGCGGAGATCACGGCATCCGGCGTCGAAACCCGGTTCATCAAGACCGATCTTGCCGACGTCGAACAGGCCCGGAACTCGGTGCTCGAGACGATCAACGCCTTCGGCCAACTCGACTGCGCGGTCAATGCGGCCGGCCTGACCACCCGCGGCACCATGCTGGACACGACGCCCGAGCTCTTCGACGCGCACATTGCAGTGAACCTGAAATCGCCGTTCTTCATCATGGCCGAAACCATCAAGCATCTTTGTAGCAGGGGTGTGCCAGGAAGCATCGTGAACGTGATCTCCATCGCCGAACTCGGCGGGCAGCCGTACTTGGCGCCGTATGTGGCAGCCAAGGCCGGCCTGGCCGGAGCAACCCGCAACGCGGCACATGCCCACCGTTGGGACAAGATCCGCATCAACGGGCTCGACATCGGCTTGACCGCCACGGACGGCGAAGCCGAAACCCAGAAGAAATTCCACGGCGCAGGGGACGACTGGCTGGAGAAAGCCAACGCATCCGTCCCCATGGGAAAGCTCGGACAAGTGGACGAGATCGCCGAATTCATTGTCTTTCTCCTCTCCGACCGGAGCGGTGTTGTCACAGGCTCGGTCATCGACTGGGACCAGAACGTATATGGAGGATCAGATTGAGCACCATCACCAAGCGCCTTGCCGCAGCACCCATTTCCTGGGGCGTCTGTGAAGTCCCCGGATGGGGCCACCAGCTCGAGGCGGACCGGGTCCTGTCCGAAATGACCGCGCTCGGCATCAGCGCTACCGAGTTCGGCCCCGCCGGGTTCCTCCCCGAACAGGCCGCCCAACGCGCGGAAGTGCTGAAGCGGCACAACCTCCAGGCCATCGGCGGCTTCTTCCCCGTCATCCTGCACGACGCGTCCAAGAACCCCTTGGACGCTGTAGCGGCCGAGCTGGATGCGTACGAAGCTGCGGGGGCCAGCGTCATGGTCCTCGCCGCGGAGACCGGCGTTGCAGGTTACGACCAGCGCCACGAGCTCGACGCCGAAGGCTGGGAACTGTTCGGCAGGAACCTTGACGCCGTGGTCAAGGCAGCCGCGGACAAGGGCATCCAGGCAGTGGTCCACCCGCACGTGGGAACCATGATCGAAAGCACCTCGGATGTGAACCGGGTCCTGAACGACACCGCCGCAAACCTGTGCCTGGACACGGGCCACCTGCTCATCGGCGGAACCGACCCGGCCCTTCTGGTTCGCGACTACGCCTCACGAATCGGCCACACCCACCTGAAGGACGTGCGCAAGTCCGTCGCCCAACGGGTCCAGGCCGGCGAGATCTCCTACACGGACGGCGTCAAGGCCGGCATGTACGTGCCGTTGGGCCAAGGCGACGTCGGCATCGCCGGAATCGTCCGGAACCTGCTGGGCGCCGGGTACGAGGGCTGGTTCACCATGGAGCAGGACACTATCCTCGAAGCCGAACCTACCGACGACGGTCCGGTCCGGGATGTCCGCCAGTCAGTTGCGTTCCTGCGGCAGCTCGAAGCGGAGATCGGCTGATGAGCGCCGTCCGCTGGGGCGTGCTGACCACGGCACGGATCGCCCAAGGTCGGTTCCTGCCCGCCATGAGCCGGGCCCGGAACGCGGTTGCGTCGGCCATCAGCAGTCCGAACGGAAAGGCAGCCGAAGTCGCAGAGCGTTTCGGCATCCCGGCCGCCTATTCTTCCCACGAGGAATTGCTCGCCGATCCAAGCATCGAAGCCGTCTACCTTCCTTTCCCCAACTCGTTGCACGCCGACTGGATTGTTGCGGCCGCGGAGGCTGGAAAGGACATCCTCTGCGAAAAGCCGCTCGTCGCCAACACCCACGACTATCGCCGGGTGCTGGAAGCCTGCGAACGCAACGGGGTGAACCTGATGGAAGCGTTCATGTACCGCTTCCATCCCCAGCACCAGAAGGTCCGTGAGTTCATCGACTCGGGCAAGATCGGCGAGCTGGTGTCCATGCACGCCCGCTTCCACTTCGTCATGGACCGAAGCGAAGGCGAGGTCCGCCTCCAGCCGGGAATGGACGGAGGCGCGCTCAACGACGTCGGATGCTACGCCGTCGACATCATGAACATGGTCATGGGCCGCGCGCCGCAAACCGTCTACGGCAAAGGCACAAGCCGAACGGACGCGGTGGAAACCACTATGGCCGCGATCCTTGACTACGGGGACGTCCTGGGAACGCTGGACTGCGGTTTCGAGGGCCCGCGCACCAACACGTTCCAGATCATCGGTACGAAAGGCCAGATCGCCCTGGACAAGGCCTTCGACCCGGATCCGGGCGAAATTGCCCGCGTTACGGTGTCCTTCCGCGACGGCCGGACTGAGTCCGTCGACATCGGGGAAGACCCGTTCAAGACCGAAATCGAACGGTTCAGCGCGTGGGTGCGCAACTCCGGACCCGAGCTCGTCCAGAGGGAATTGACCGAACAGAACCTGGCTGTGCGCCTGGCGCTCCAGGAATCACTCGCCACCGGCCTGCCGCGGGATGTCAACGACGTACATGCCGTGGAGCACCACCTACTACAGGAGCAGTAATGACCATCATCAACCACTTCATCAGCGGCGCCGAAGCTGCCGGTAGCGGCACAGGGACCAAGCCTGTCTACAACCCGGCCACGGGTGCCGTGACTGCCCAGCTTCGCCTGGCCAACCGCTCGGATTTGGACGCGACGGTTGCCATCGCCAAGGAGGCCGCGGCGTCCTGGGGCGACATTTCGCTGGCCAAGCGCACTGCCGTGCTGTTCAAATTCCGTGAGCTCGTCGCCGCGCACGTGGACGAACTCGCGGCCCTGATCACCGCCGAACACGGCAAGGTCCTCAACGACGCCAAGGGCGAGATCGGCCGCGGCCTGGAGGTCATCGAGTTCGCCTGCGGCATCCCGCAGCTGCTCAAGGGCGAGTACTCGGACCAGGTCTCCACCGGCATCGACGTGTTCTCCTTCCGGGAGCCCGTCGGCGTGGTTGCGGGCATTACCCCGTTCAATTTCCCGGTGATGGTGCCGCTGTGGATGGCTCCGATGGCGATCGCCACCGGCAACGCGTTCATCCTCAAGCCCTCCCACCGCGTGCCCTCGGCCGCGATGCTGCTTGCAAAGCTGTGGAAGCAGGCCGGCCTGCCCGACGGGGTGTTCCAGATCCTGCACGGTGACCGCGATGTCATCTCCGGACTCCTGACGCACCCGGACGTGGACGCCATTTCCTTCGTGGGATCCACCCCTGTTGCGAAGCACATCCTTGAAGTGGCAACAGCCCACGGCAAGCGGGTCCAGGCCTTGGGTGGGGCGAAGAACCACGCGATCATCATGCCCGACGCCGACCTGGACAACGCCGCCGACCACCTGGCCGCGGCCGCGTTCGGTTCCGCCGGGCAGCGTTGCATGGCCATCTCGGTTGCGGTCGCCGTCGGCGATGCCGCCGATCTGCTGGTGAAAAAGGTCGAAGAGCGTGCCCTCGACGTCAAGGTCAAGAACGGCACCGAGGCCGACGCCGACATGGGTCCCGTGATCAGCCCCGAGTCCCGGGAGTTCATCGTCAAGACGGTGACCGAGGCGGAGCAGGCCGGTGCCGCGATGGTCGTGGACGGCCGCGACCTCGTGGTCCCCGGACACGAGGAGGGCTTCTGGGTCGGCCCCACTGTGATCGACCATGTGAACACGGGAATGAGCGCTTACCAGGAGGAGATCTTCGGCCCGGTCCTCGTAGTGGTCCGGGTGGAGGACCTGGATGAAGGCATCAGGCTGATCAACGCCAATCCCTACGGCAACGGGACCGCGATCTTCACCTCCTCCGGCGCGAACGCCCGGAAGTTCCAGCGGTCCGTGGACGTCGGCATGATCGGCATCAACGTGCCCTTGCCGGTACCGGTGGCTTACTACTCCTTCGGGGGATGGAAAGCATCCCTGTTCGGGGACAAGCACATCTACGGTCCCGAGGGCGTGTCCTTCTACACCCGAGGCAAGGTCATCACCTCCCGCTGGCCCGAACCCACCCATGCCTCCGGCGCCTCCTACAACTTCCCCTCCAACTAATCCCACCGGCGTGGGCCCACCCAACTGGCTCGCAGTTGTTGTCGTTTTGAGCCCGCATAACGACAACTACTGCGGGTCAGTTGTGGCGGTCGAAACAGTGGCAGGATCGAACCATGACTGTGTCGTTCACATGCCACACCCATATCGGAATGGAACCCGGGGAGCTCTTCGACCTTTCGCGCAACGTTGACGCGCACGTGGGCTCCATGGCCAGGTCCCGGGAACGTGCGGTTGCCGGCGTCGTGTCCGGATTGCTCTCTGAAGGAGACGAAGTCACCTGGCAGGCCTGGCATTTCGCCGTACCGTTGCGGATGAGCAGCCGCATCACCCGGTTTCGTTTCCCCGATTCCTTCACGGACGAGCAGGTGCGGGGTCCCTTCCGGTTCTTCCGGCACGTGCACGAATTCATTCCCGACGACGGCGGTGGCACGCTCATGATCGATCACGTCGAGTTCGCGGCGCCTTTCGGCGTCGTGGGCCGGCTTGCGGAGAAAGCCTTCCTGGGACGATACGTGCGGAACCTCATCGAGCAGCGCAACGAATACCTTTCCCGCAAAGGTGGTGCCGCATGATCAGGGCGGCGCGGGCGGACGAACTGGAACGGCTTCGCCGGATCGAATTCGCCGCGGGGGAGATCTTCCGCTCTTGCGGAATGGACGCCATCGCAGACGACGAGCCGTTGACCGTCACGGAACTGGCTCTGTACCAGGCGCGGGGCGGTGCCTTGGTCTTTGCCGATGCGTCTGATGTTCCCGTGGCCTATCTCCTGATTGAGCCCCTCGACGGAAATGCGCACGTGCAGCAGCTGAGTGTCCACCCATCGCATGCGCGGCAAGGCCTCGGGAGCGAGTTGCTCGACGTTGCCGAAAAGTGGGCGCAGGCCGAGGGTTTGGAATGGCTGACCCTGACCACTTTCCGCGATGTTCCGTGGAATGGGCCCTACTATCGCCGGCTGGGGTTCGAGGAGCTGGACCCGGCGATGCTGGACGACGGACTCCGGGGCATCCTGGAGTGCGAAGCGTTGCTTGGACTGAGCCGTTGGCCGAGGATCGGCATGCGGCGGCGCGTGGAGCCGCATCCGGTCGAAGGAGATTCCGTCAGTCTGTATTGACATGCTTGCTTTGTCAGTTCAAACTGACGGCATGGATGGTGATGAGCTGACTTCCCACATCGGGACGACGGACCCGGCAATCGGCCTCCGCGCCGTCGGTGCCCTGCACCGCCTGGCCGAAAAAGTCGAGGCCACCAACGTGGCCCTCGCGCGGGAGCAGGGTTGGTCCTGGGAGCAAATCGGTGATGCCTTGGGTGTCTCCAAGCAGTCGGTCCACGCCAAATACGGAAAGTGACCCTGCCATGTTCGAACGACTTGCCGGCGAAGCCAGAGCCGCTGTCCGTGCCGGCGCCGAGGAAGCCAGACGCCGTGGAGACCGGAGAATCGGCACGGACCATTTGCTGCTGGGCGTGCTCCACGACCCCGAGAGCTGCCGGACTTTGGAGACGGACCTGGAATCCGCCCGCGCCCAGCTCGACACCCTCGACCAGCAGGCGCTGGAAGCCGTTGGCATCACGCTCGGGGACTTCGGCCCCCTGAATGCGCCCAAGGGAAGCAGCCGGACCACCTTCACCTCGGCCGCCCGCTCCGTCATTCAGGACGCCCTGGCACTGACCGCCAGGGAGAAGGCCCGCCGGATCACCACGCGGCACCTCTTGATCGCACTGCTGGAGCGGCACCAACCCGATCCGGCCGCCGTCCTGCTCAACAGGATGGGCGTGGATACGGCGGCCCTGAAGGTCCGGCTGCAGGAGCCGGGTGCATAGGCTGGATGACATAGGAAAACCTGCAGCGTCGCCCTCCCCGGCCCCCTAGCCGGCCACCAGCTCAACCTCGTAGCCGTCGGTGTTGACCAGGTAGGCGGCGTAGTGCTCGGCCCCGCCGGCGTGAGGATATTTGCTCTCGAACATCTCGTACCAGCCCGAGTCCGCGCCGAGCTCCCGGAGCCTGTCCACGTTCTCCCTGGTGCCAGCATGGAAGGCGAGATGGTTGAGCCCGGGCTCCGTCCTGCGGTGTGTGCTTCCCGTGAGCGCCGTGGACTGTTCGATCACGATGTACGTGGCTCCGAGTTTCCAACTGCAGCCATCTGGCCACTCCTGGAATTGTTCGTAGCCCATCTCCGCTAGTAGCCAGCCCCACTCCTCCTGGGCACGGCCGATGTGAGGTACCCAAATCTCTACGTGGTGCAGCGAACCCACTGGAACATCAGCCATGCGCAGAGTCTACGTTTGCCGGGAGCCGGCGGGAATGCCCGGCACCTCCACCACAAATGCCGCGCCGCCCTCAGGCGCAGACCGCACGCTGATGCGGCCGCCCATCCGCTGCACGATCCTTGCGGCGATGGACAAACCCAGCCCGCTACCAACAGGCCGTTGGCCCCTGTATCTGGCAAAGAGCGCACCGCGTTCAAACGCGACGGCGGCATCCGCCTCGGTCAGGCCAGGCCCGCCGTCGCGCACTTCCACGCTCAGCCCGCTGCCGGATGTGTATGCGGCGAGCACCACGGGAGAGCCTTCGGGTGTCACGCGCAGCGCGTTTTCCAACAGGCCGTCCACCACTTGGCGCAACCGCTGGCCATCGCCACGGACCGGCAGTGCCCCTGCAGGCAGTTCGAGCCGTCCTGCGATCCCGTTCTGCACGCAGACCGCGTGCCAGGCCTGCCAACTCTCACGCAGGATCAAGGATGCGTCCACGGGCTGCAGTTCCACCCGGAAATCATCGGACTCAAGCCGTGCCAATTCCAGGAGATCGCGGACAAAACGGTCCAGGCGGTTGGTTTCGGCCACGAGGGTCTGACCGACCCCGCTCACGTCGTCGCCGCTGACCACGCCATCGGCAAGGGCCTCGGCGTAGCCCCGCAGCGCGGTCAGGGGTGTCCGGATTTCATGCGAAATGGAGAGCAGGAACTCGCGTTGGCGCCCCTCGCTGGTCCGGAGTGCGGCATCGAGGGCTGCCAGCGCCTGCGAAACCTGCACCACTTCGGCCGGCCCGCCTGGCGCCACAGCCACGGAGCGTTCTCCTGCGGCGAGCCGATGGGCCGAATGTGCTGTGCGCACCAACGGCCGGCTCAACCACTGGGCCAACAGGCCGCCGGCCACGATGGCGAACACGAGGCAGACCGCGAGGGCGATCAGCATGCGGCTCAGCAAGGGAGCCGCGGCCGCGCGGATTTCGGACACGGGTTGCGCCAGCACCACACCGCCGCCGGCCGCCAAGGGCCGGGCCTCGAGGACCACCGTGTTCTGCGGACCGTTCACCGACGTCGAGACCGATTTTCCGGCCAATACGTCCGCCACGGTCCTGGCATCCACCAGCCTGGCGCCGCCGCCTGTTACGCGACCGTCGGTGCCGATTTGCGCGAGCCTCGCGCCGTGCGTGAGCAGATCTGCGCGCAGGTCCTGCAGGCTTCCAATGCTCGACTGCTTGCTTAGGGAATCGGCCTCAACCGCGAGATACTTCTTGGCTTCGTCCACCGCGGTGGCGTTGACCAGTTGCGCCGCCAGCAGGCCGGCAAGTACGACGGCGACAGTCGCGACGGCGGCGATCACCGCCGTCGTGCGCCCGGCCAGTGTGCCGAACCAGCGCCTCACGTGGCTCCCCCGGCGCCGGGGCCGGGCCCGGACACGTGGGGGGCTGCGGCCGAATAGCCGACGCCGCGGCTCGTCGCGATGGGGGAGTGCCCGCCGAGCTTGGCGCGGAGCTGCGCGATGTGCACATCCACTGTCCGCCCGGCAGCATAGCTGGCCTGCCCCCACACGGCGGACAGGAGCTGCTCACGGGAAAAGACGCGGCCGGGCTGGGCCATGAGGTAGGCGAGGAGGTCGAATTCGGTGGCGGTCAGCGTGAGTTCCTCGGCGCCGGCGCGTGCGGTCCGGTTCAGCGGATCCAGTTCGACGCTGCCCAGCACAAGCGGTTTGGACCGCGGGGTTCCTTCAGTCCGGCGCAGGACCGCCTTGACCCGGGCGACCAGTTCGGAGGGCGAAAACGGCTTGGTGAGATAGTCGTCGGCGCCCAATTCCAGGCCAAGGACGCGGTCCACTTCCTCATCGCGGGCCGTGACGAACAGCACCGGAGTCCAGTCCTCTGCCTGCCGCAGTTGCCTGCAGAGCTCGATCCCGTCCATGCCCGGCAGCCCGACGTCGAGGATCACCGCGACCGGTTTGAGCCGCTTGATCTGTGCCAGCGCGGAAATCCCGTCCCGCTCAACATGTACGCCGAAACCTGCACGGCCCAGATATAGGCGCTGGATATCGGCAATTGCCTGTTCGTCCTCGGCAATCAGCACCAATCCTCTGCTGTCCTCCATGCGTCCATTCAACAGCAATGGCGGAGCCCGGCAGAGACCTTGTTAGCCGGCGGGGACGGTTTTACATTCCTCGAACATTGGCCGAACAGTCAGTTCATGCGGCCGGAGCAGAGTGTGGTGAAGAGCGCCGGCGGATCGACCACCGGCCGGAACAAAGGACACGGACCATGGACAACAACCACTTCCCCCCAGCTCAGCGGCGCAAGCGCAAGGCCCGCACCGCCGTCGTCGGGGTCCTGGCAGCAGGCCTCCTGCTGGGCGGCGGCGTTATCGCCGCCAACGCAGCTACCTCGAGCAACCCAAGCGCGACGGCGGCAGCCACCTCCCAGCCCACCGCGACGGCTGCGACGGCTGCCGTTGCGGCCAAGACGGCTCTGGGGCGGCACCCGCTGGCGGTTGGCCTGCGGTTCTTCGTGAACGGTGACAGCAGCAAGCCGAACTACGGCCAGCGCGCCGCGAAGATCGCCACCTTCATCCTGGACAAGCGCCCGAAGCTGGCCGCAAAGCTTCCAGCCGCGCTTCAGGCGGACCTGAAAGCCCTGAAGGATGCGGCGGACGGTGATCGGGTGGCGAAGGCCACGCACATCAGGGACACCGCCCTGAACGGCGGCTACGGCCCGGAGATCCAGGCACAGGCAAAGCGGCTGCAGGAGCAGAAGGCGAACCGCAAGGTCTGAATGACCAGCCTTGTGCTGCCGACGCGGGCCGGCCGCAGTCCGCGCCCGCGGTGTGCCTATGCCGTGACGGGGTCCCGGTCCGGCTCCGCTGCTGCGGGGGTGCCGTCGTCGAACGGCATTTCGTCCAGGTCGATCAACGGGTTGGTGTCCTGGGTTGCCACCAGCTCGCGGGCCTCGGCCTGGGTATCCACGCTCGGCATGGAGCCCGGGAGCGGACGTCGGGCGGATTCGCGCAGGAAGTAGATGGCGATTGCGCCAACCACTGACGTGCCCATGAGGTAATAGGCGGGCATCATGTCGTTGCCGGTGCCCTGGATCAAGGCAGCGACGATGAACGGCGTGGTACCGCCGAAGATCGCTACGGAGAAGTTGTAGGCGATGCCCATTCCCCCGTAACGGCTTGAGGTCGGGAAGAGTGCCGGCAGCGCAGAGGCGAGGTTGGCTATGTAGAAGGTGACCGGGAAGGCGATCAGTGCCAAACCGGCAAGCGTGGACCAGATATCGCCGATGCCGATGAGCAGGAATGCCGGAATGGCGAACACAATGGTGCTGATGGCGCCGATCCACAGGACGGGCCGGCGGCCGATCCGGTCGGAGAGCTTGCCCGTGAGCGGGATGCAGACTGCCATGATGACCAGCACGGGGATGGTCAGCAGGGTGCCGTGAACGGGGTCGTAGCCCTTGGACTCGGTCAGGTAGGTGGGCATGTAGGAAGTCAGCATGTAGCCCACCGTGTTGGCGGCTGCGGCAAGGATCATGGCGAGGATAATCTGGCGCCAGTACGCCTTGACGATGCCGATGGGGCCCTTGGCTACCGCGGCATCGCCCGCTGCGGCGTCCGCCGCGACGGCTTCCTGGGCGTCCAAGGTAGCTTGGAACTGGGGTGATTCCTCGATCTTGCTACGGAAGTACACAGCGATGACGCCGAGCGGACCCGCGATGAGGAACGGCAGCCGCCAACCCCAGTCCTCCATGGCCGATTGGCCGATGGTGAGCTGCAGGATGGACACGAGCGCTGCGCCGAGGGCGAACCCGATGTAGGAGCCCATATCCAGGAAGCTCGCAAAGAAGCCGCGGCGCTTGTCCGGAGCGTATTCGCTCACGAACGTGGTGGCGCCGGCGTATTCGCCGCCGGTCGAGAAACCCTGGACGAGTTTCAGGATGACGAGCAGTGCGGCTGCCCAGATGCCGATTTGTGCGTATCCAGGCAGGAGTCCGACGGCGAAGGTGCTCGCCGCCATCAGCAACAGTGTTGTGGCGAGCACCTTTTGACGGCCCACCTTGTCACCCAGCCAGCCGAAGACGACCCCACCGAGCGGGCGTGCCACGAAGGTTGCGGCGAAGGTTCCCAGGAGGAACAGGGTCTGCACGGACTTGTCGGCCTCGGGCAGGAAGACGGGTCCCATCGTGGTGATGAGGTAGCCGAACACGCCGACGTCGTACCATTCCATGGTGTTGCCGACGATCGTGCCGCCTAGTGCTTTTTTCAGCATGGGCTGGTCGACGACGTTGACGTCGGATACCTTGAGTCGACGGCGTGTTGGAAGTTTCAATTTTGAGGCACCGCGTGGCGCGGTCTTGCTCGTTTCAGCGGCGTTCCTAGCGCCTGCTGAAGAGTCGGTGATGCTTCGGTCTATGGGCATTTGGGCTTCTCCTAGGGAGATCATTTGCTTGCGACATACAGCTGCTCCGCTCTGGGCAGGGTTTCGATTTTACGCGAAATTCGCCGAAGCTGAGAGCCGGAGTCCGAATTTCGGGGCTATTCCAGCCCGTTTTGGGCACAGATGTCTGACATCCAAGTGCCGCCTACAGCCCCGGAATCACGCGGATTTTGGCGTGCCCAGGAACTCCGTTACCAAATTGTTTGGTTCAGGACCCCGAAACGCACAGTTTGCTGATCATTTTCGGTGGGTTTCCTGTAGTTTTCCGAGCACCACCGTGGCGTCGAATTCTTCGGAGTGGACCACCCGCGCGGACAGGCCAGCTTGCCCGAACAGGGCCGCCGTCGTCCGGGCCTGCCGGAGGCCCGTTTCGACCAGTAGCCGGCCTCCGGGAGCCAGCCATGACGGAGCCTCCTCCGCGATCCTGCGCTGTACGTCCAAACCGTCGGTCCCGCCGTCGAGCGCCACCCGCGGTTCATGCAGCCTGGCCTCCGGCGGCATCATCCCGATCGAGTCCGTAGGCACGTATGGGGCGTTGGCCACCAGGACGTCAACCCGGCCGCGAAGAGTGTCCGGCAGGGCCGAAAAGAGATCTCCTTCATGCACTTGTCCGCCCGCCGGCCCGATGTTGCGTCGCGCGCAGCGGACCGCAGCGGGGTCGACGTCGGCCGCGTGAAGCTCAATCCCGCCCACCGCTGCAAGCAAAGCGGCACCCACGGCACCCGAACCGCAGCAAAGATCGACGACGACGGCGCCCCGCCGGGCAAGGCGGGCGGCCTGCTGGACGAGGTACTCCGTTCGGCGCCGGGGGACGAAGACACCCGGATCCACTGCGACGTGCTGGCCGCAGAACTCAGCCCAGCCCAGGAGGTATTCAAGGGGCAAACCTGAGGCGCGCTGTTCGACCAAGCGGTCGAGGTCCCCGGGAGTGTGCGCCGCGGCGATGAGGAGCCCGGCCTCGTCTTCGGCGAAGACGCAACCGGCCGAACGGAGGCGTGCTGTGATGGCGGAATGGGAAGGCTGGAACGTGGGTGCTGACATGGAGAGTCTTTCGGGGTACCGAGGGGTGCTCTCCGGGCCATGCTAGCCGAGGGCGGACGCGTAGGCCACGAGGGAAACGGTGTCGACAAAAGCCGGGGTTCACAAATACGGCCGGGAGTGTCTAGGGTGGGTGCATGGGAACACTGATTTTTGAATAGACCAGCGGGTCTTGGTTCGTCGCAGGCAATGGCCACGCCACTGAAGACGTTTATCCCCGCTGAGTTTGATCCGACAAAAATCCATGCCTGTTGAGGCTTCGCCTCCGCGCCGTTCCTGTTATCAGACCCAGGGTCTCGCAGCGGACGTCGCGTCCCGATACCTCCTCCGGCAAACAAGAGCTTTAAGGAGTCCACTGCATGACACCGAACACACCCGAAACCGACGCTGGGCAGGAACCAGTAGCGCAGGAAACCGAAGCCCCGGCTGCCGGTGTCAGATCGAAACTGACTGACGCGCAGAAGGAAATGCTCGCGAGCAAGTCCCGTGGCGGGGCAGCGAGCAGCTGGCAGAGCACCGGAAAAGGACACAAGCCCACTCAGGCGAGTGGCAAGCTGGCCAAGTCCGAGAAGAAGGTCCGCTGGTAGTTCCTGCAGACAAGCGGACGGCTCCCACCTACTATGGAAAATCCCTTCGTTTCAATGCAGAAAGGAAGAACAATGGCTGCGAAGCACGTTGAGCAACAAATCAATCCCGAGGTGGCCAGCCACCTGGTCGAGTCGATGGATAAGGCGCCCACGCCGGCCCCGGCAACCGTGGCGATGGCACTGGGCTCGACCCAAGGACCGGCCTGGCCGAACGGCAGCGGCAAGACGAGGCACCCCAAGGATCGCGGCGCCAGCCACGGCCGCGTAGGCCAGCAGGCGGCGGTCACCGCGGTCCACCGCACTAGCCGTCCCCAGATGCCGCACTCCTCCTAAGAATATTCGCCCTCCTCAGCCCAACTGACTCGCACTTAATGTCGTTATGCGCCCTCATAACGACATCTGCTGCCAGTCAGTTGGGCTGAGCTACGTGCGGGAGGCTTGCGCGAGGCCTGCTTGGGCATCAGGGCGCGCGCTCGACGTCGGCGGGAGACTTGTCCGGGCGCCATCCGCGCCAGACGGGATGGCGCATCTTTTCGGTGCCGGTCCAGTCGCCGAACGTCACCTCTCCCACGAGCTCGGGGGACACCCAGTGCGCCGTGGCGGCGTCCTCGGCCGGGATGTCGAGGAAGGGGGAATCCGGGCGATCGAGCCCCTCCATGCGCTTCAAGATGTCGCGCAGCTGCCAGTCCTTGAAGCCGGTGCCGACGCGGCCCGCGTAGCGCAGCTTGTCGCCGTCGGGAATCCCCACCAGCAACGCACCAATGGTCCCGAGCCTCGCTCCGGCGCCAGGGCGCCAGCCACCCACCACCACTTCCTGCGTGCGTTCCAACTTCAGCTTGATCCACGACCTGCTGCGCCGCCCCGGCTGGTACCGGCTATCCGCGCGCTTGGCCATGACGCCTTCCAAGCCAAGCTCGCCGGCGCTGGCCAGGATGTCGTCTAGGTCATGTTCCAGGATCTCGGATAAATGGATAGGGGAGCCCTGGGCAGGCAGCTTGGCACGGAACGCCGCCAGCCTGTTCCGGCGCTCGCTGAGCGGCAGGGAAGTGAGGTCGGCGCTGCCGCCGGATCCGGCGTCGTACAGGAGATCGAACACCATGAGTTGCACCGGGACCGCGGCCCGGGCGCGTTCGACGTCGCCGGGTTTGAAGAGGTTCATCCGCTTCTGGAGCAGTTCGAAGCTGGGCCGGCCGTTCTTGCTGAGCGCGACGATTTCGCCGTCTGCCACGAAATCGTGGTCAGGCCAGTAGCGCGGATCCGCCAGTTCGGGATACGTGGGTGTCATATCGATCCCCGAGCGGCTGGTCAACCTGATCTTGCCGCCCGAACCCGAAACGATGGCCCGGAAACCGTCCCACTTGAGCTCAAACAACCAGTCGCCGGAGGAGACATCGGCCGTGGTTCCGGATGTTGCGAGCATGGGCGCGTAACTGGGCGTCCCGTTCGATTGTGGCGGGGCGTCAGGCAACAGCACCGCCCGATGGCCCGGTTTGTCCTTCATCAGGTGGATCAGCCACTGCGACGGCGACTCTCCCGTGTGGATGAGTGCGAAGCGGCGGGTACCGTGCAATCCACCGCCGGGTTTGCCGGTGAGGGTGGCGATCACTTCCTTGCCGTCGCGCCACTTCTCGCACTCGAACTCGCCGCTATCCCAGATGCTGACCGTTCCGGCGCCGTATTCGCCCTTTGGAATGATGCCCGCGAACTGGGCATACTCCATGGGGTGGTCCTCCGTGCGCACCGCGAGATGGTTCTTGGCCGGAGTGTCCGGCACGCCCCGAGGCAAGGCCCAGGACGCCAGGACGCCGTTGTGCTCCAACCGGAAGTCCAGGTGGTACCGGCGGGCATGGTGCTCCTGGATGACGAAGATTCCGCCGGGCGGATTGGGTTCCGCGTCGGCCCGGAGTGGGCGCGAACCGGGCTGGTGTTCGACAGCGGGAAACGGTTCGGGCGTGCGCTGCGGGTCGCGCTTGTCCACGTAGCTGGCGAGCCGCGGGTTCACGACGGCGGCGCCCCCGACGGGGGTGCGCGCGCCGGCGGTGCTCGCGCCGTCCGCGACGGGCGGCCCGCCGTCGTCGTTCTTGGTTCTGGAGCGGCCGGAGCTCCTGGAGCCGCTGCCCCCGTGCCCTGGAGCATGTCCGGACCGCCCGGCCGCCACCGCGGCGAAGGGGTCCTTTCCCTCTTTGACGCGCTTCATGACGGCCGTGAAGTCCAGATGCTCAAGCTTGGGGGAGGAGAGTTCACGCCACGTCCTCGGTGCGGCGACCATGGGGTGGGCCCGCCCGCGGAGGGAGTACGGGACGATGGTGGTCTTGTTCCCGCTGTTCTGGCTCCAATCCACCAGCACCTTGCCGTCGCGCCGGGTCTTCTTCATGTCGCTGACCACGAGGTCCCGATGGTCAGCCTCGAGCGAGCGCGCCAATTCGTGCGCGAACGCGGAGACCTGCTCCCACTTGCGGGTGCCATCCAGGCCGGCGTAGAGGTGGATGCCCTTGCTGCCGCTCGTCACGGGAATCGGTTCAAGGCCGATGTCCTGCAGGATGCTGCGCGCCAACTTGGCGACTTCGACGCATTCGGGAAGACCGGTGCCGGGACCCGGATCGAGGTCCAGGACAAGACGGTCGGGCGGCAACATGGTTCCGTCGGCGTCCACTTGCCATTGCGGGACGTGGATTTCCAAGGCTGCGATCTGGGCCAGCCAGGTGAGCGTGGCGAGGTTGTTGACCAGCGGGTAAACATTGCTGTGCTCCCTGTGCTGGATGGTGACCCGGGGAACCCATGACGGCGTCGAGTCGTCCAGGTTCTTCTGGAAGAACATCTGCCCGGGATCCTGGGCGGTCCCTACTCCGTGCACCCACCGTTTCCGGGTGGCGGGCCGGTTGGCGGCGGCGGGGATCAGGAACGGGGCCACGGCGGCGTAGTATTCGAGCACTTCGGCCTTGGTGGTGCCAGTCTCCGGGTAGATGATTTTGCCCAGGTTGGTGAGCGTCAGTTCATGGCCTTCAACGTTGACGCGCTCCTTTTGGCTGGTTGCCACCTCTTCACCTCCGCCTTGTTGTGATGTTCACTTAGTGCATGAGGGCCATTTGGAAGGGTTCTATCGCGTTCGGGCTGGTCAACGTACCCGTCAAGCTCTACAGCGCCACCGAGGACCACGATGTCAGTCTCCACCAGGTCCACAACAAGGACGGAGGCCGCATCCGTTACCAGCGGAAGTGCGAAATCTGCGGCTCTGTTGTGGATTATGAGGATATCGACAAGGCCTATGAAGAGGAAGGCCGTACCGTGGTGCTGTCCGCGGCCGATTTGAAGTCGCTGCCTGCGGAGAGCAGCCGCGAAATCGAAGTGGTGGAGTTCGTTCCGGCCGAGCAGTTGGATCCCATCATTTACGAACGGCCCTACTACCTGGAGCCGGATTCCAAGTCCCCCAAGGCTTACATGCTGCTTTTGCGTACCCTGCAGGACACCGAGCGCGTAGCCATCGTGCAGTACGCCCTCCGGCAGAAGACCCGGCTCGGGGCCTTGCGGGTACGTGGCGACGTCCTGATGCTGCAATCCCTGCTCTGGGACGACGAGGTCCGCGAAGCCAACTTCCCGTCGCTGGAAACCGACGTCAAGATCTCGGACAAGGAGCTCGAGATGTCCTCGGCCCTGGTGGACTCCATGGCGCGCGATTTCGAGCCCGAGCAATACACCGACAACTACCAGGTTCAATTGCGGCAACTCATCGCGGCCAAGCTTGAGAAGGGCGACTCCATCGACACCGAGGAAACGTTCGGTGTCGCAGCCAGCGAAGGGGAAGGCGGCGAGGTCATCGACCTCATGGAAGCCCTCAAACGGAGTCTCGACAAGAAGCGCGGCAAAGCGTCCGCTGGATCGGCCGCTGAAGGGTCCGACGACGGCGCCACCGCCAAGGCGGCCAGCAAGCCCAGGGCGAGGGTCAAGAAAGCCTGACGCGCCGCCGTCGTGCGCTTCGCGAAAACTGTACATGTCCCTCGTGGCCGGGGCGGGAGGGGAGTACGGCACATGTCCCTCGTGTGAAGCGAGGGATGGGCATAATGCGAATATGTCCGTTCCTGGGCTCGAGCGGAGGGCATGTCCCCTTGGGACCGAGCGCGGTTCTTCCCGTGAGC
>NZ_JBFBLA010000023.1:0-60625 GCF_040702485.1 Arthrobacter sp. NPDC080031 | reverse complement strand
ACTGGACATGTCCCTCCGGGCCTGGGCGGGGGCGAGGCACATGTCCCTCGTGTGAAGCGAGGGATGGGCATAATGCGAATATGTCCGTTCCTGGGTTCGAGCGGAGGGCATGTCCCCTGGGGACCAGTGCGGTTCTTCCCGTGAGCACTGGACATGTCCCTCCGGGCCTGGGCGGGGGCGAGGCACATGTCCCTCGTGTGAAGCGAGGGATGGGCATAATGCGAATATGTCCGTTCCTGGGCTCGAGCGGAGGGCATGTCCCCTTGGATGGCCTAGTGGTTTCGCAGCGCCGAGATCAGTTCGGATTTCTTCTTGCCTGAGTACCCAGTGAGCCCCAGTTCCTTGGCCCGGGACTTCAGTTGGGGCACGGTCCAGTCCTCATAGTCGCCCGAGGTGCCCCCACGATGGCCGATTTCCTTGCGGCCTTCCTTGGCAGCGGCATTCGAGATTCTGGCTGCCTTTTCCTTCGAGGCACCATCCTCCCTCAGGGTTTCATAGAGTTCCGGGTCCTTGAGGCTGGGATTCTTCTTGTTTGGCATGTGGTCCTCCTGCGGTCAAGATGCCGGCTAAGACGGAAGCTCCATCCGGAACCCGCAACGGCACTGCAACACCTTTGTCGCCAGGTACACGTCGAGAAGGTCGACGGCGGGGTCCTCAGTGGACATTGGCGCGTACACGCTGTGGAATCCTGTTCCCGAAATCTTCATAGGTTCGCCGCAATGGATGTATTCGCCACCGAATTGCAGCACACCTGATACCGAGCCTCGCTGGTTCAGGATGGCCGCGACGTCCTGGAAGGTCGCAGCGTGGGCATAGAACGTGTCGCATTCGACGCACGTGTAAGCGACATCCACGAGCTCTCCCACCGGTGGTTTAAGCGGCTCGATGGAATCCAGGATCACGTGCACGGCAGTGCGGCAAGTGGCGCACCAGATTCGTTCCGCTCTTGGGCGAGGTGCGCCGTCGGGAACGATCGGGTCAGAGATAGTCGGCATCGACTTAACTCCTTGAAGCGGGAAGTGCGGCTCCCGCGCGAGGCGGAAGCCGCACTTCGAGCGGATTTAGTCCTTCTTGAAAGCGTCCTTGACCTTTTCGCCGGCCGATTTCAGGTCGCTCTTGGTTTGATCCATCTTGCCTTCGGCTTCGAGCCTCTCGTTACCCGTCACCTTTCCAGCCGCTTCCTTGGATTTGCCTGCGAGCTTTTCTCCGGCGTTCTGGATCTTGTCATCTGCACCCATGGACGTACTCCTTTGCTGGTAATGGATTTACTTCAATCCGCCGGGCGCCGCGCGCCCGGCCGATGGGCCACGCGTCCTAAATGCTGTTGTCGGTCAAACTCCGTGTGACCGACGGCCGGACATGAAGCTGAGAAGCCAGCCGATGGCCGCGACGATCAGGAGGACCACGCCGACCCAGAGGAGCCAGCTCACGGCCTGCGAGAAGCCGCCGACGAGCAGAAGAACGATTGCCACAACGCCTGCAATGATCAGAAGAGTGTTCACAATGACACATTCCTTACTTCAGCGGGACCGCCGGCAAGCGCCGTGGCCCCTTGCGATGTATTCGATTGTCAGTTCGCATGCGAACTGTGGTTCCCCGCCAGGCCCCCAGACCCCATGCGAGGTCTTGCTGCAGCGGATGCGCCCGTCTACGGAATTTTCATCCCTTACGAACCGCCACCGACTTCCTCCATCGTACTACTAAGTACGCTTATCAAATCAAGTACTAAGTACACTTATAAAAGTTTTTGGATATCGTCGTAGGGTAAACGGAAGGTCGTGCGCAGGTTTCCAGCGCACGCAGCGGATGGTCGTTTAGGAGGAGAAAACGTGAAAGCATCGCAAACCCTGGCAGATAATCTCCAGCTGGTCCTGACGGATCTGATTGAACTCCAGCTCCAGGGAAAACAGGCCCATTGGAACATCGTTGGCCCCAATTTCCGGGATCTGCATCTGCAGCTTGACGAAGTCGTCGCAGCCGCCCGGGAGTTCGCCGACGAAACCGCCGAAAGGATGCGGGCGCTCCACGCCCTTCCCGATGGCCGGAGCACCACCATTGCGGGCTCAACCAGGCTGGAGCAATTCCCTGCGGGATTGACCAAAACCACGGACGCCGTGAAGTTGATCACCGACCGCCTGGAGCGGACTGTCCAGACCATGCGTGATGTCCACGACGAAGTAGATGAAGAAGACCCCACGACGGCGGACCTCCTCCACGCGTTCATCGCCCGTTTGGAACAGCTCGCCTGGATGATCAGTGCCGAGATCATGACAGCCAGTGCCTCAGTGGCAGACCCGCAGGAAGCCTAGGAACCCGGGAAGACAGGCAAGCGGCGCCAAGGCATGGCACGGCTCCGCCGCAGCAAACCCGGCACTCCGGGCATTTCCCGGCGAAGGTCCGGCCGCGGATTCAGTTACCACCGTCCGGACGGATCGCTAATCGCCGGTGGGGAGCGCAAACGCATTGAAGCGCTGGCGATTCCTCCTGCGTGGACCGACGTCTGGATATGCCCGTTCGCGAACGGGCATATCCAGGCAATGGGAGTGGACGACGCCGGTCGGAGCCAATACATCTACCACCCGGACTGGCGGGCTCGCCAGGATGCGGAAAAGTTCGCCCGGGCTGCGCGCCTCGGAGCCCTCCTGCCGCAGGCGCGCCGTCTGGTCTCGCGCCATCTGCGGGAGTCGGCGTCGGAGAAGACCAAAACCTTGGCCGCGGCCGTGCGGCTCATGGATCTCGGCGCCTTGCGGGTTGGATCCGACGGCTATACGCGCCGCAACGGCTCGTACGGGCTGACCACGCTGAGGTGCAAACACGTAAAGGTCAACGGGGATAAGGTTTCCTTGCATTTCCCGGGGAAAAGCGGGCAAACCTGGGATTCTACCATCGAGGACCCTGTGCTGGCCCGGTTCCTCGGACCGTTGGCAGGCAGGCCCGGCAAGGAAGTACTGCTGGCCTTCCAGGACGGTGAGGGCCTGGTCTCCCTGAATGCCGCGATGGTCAACGAGTACCTTCGCCACATCACGGGCGGCAACTACACGGCCAAGGACTTCCGTACCTGGAAAGGGACCGCGGCGGCCGGCATGGCGCTCGCAGGCAGATCTAATGTGCCGGCCCGCCAGCGAGTCCTCGAGGCGATCAAGGAAACCGCCGAACTGCTCGGCAACACGCCTACGGTGGCGAGGGCAGCCTACGTCGATCCGCGCGTCGTGGAGGGTTTCCTTGCGGGTGATTTCGAACAGCTGAAGGCAACCGAGTCGGAGATTGCGGCCTACCTGGGGTCATTGCCCTGATTTAACAAGGAGCATGCTCCCCGTTGGCTGCGAGGGATGGACATATCAGGAATATGTCCATCCCTGAGTGTCAACGGAGAGCATGCTCAGTGGGGTTACTCGGCGTCGTGGTCCGTTTCGAGGATCTTCACGAGGCGGTCCAGGGCTTCGTCGGCCCCGGCACCCTCCGCGCGCAGTACGACGACGTCGCCGAATGAAGCTCCGAGGCTCATGAGGGACAGGATGCTGGCGGCGTCCATGGCGTCGTCGGCAGGCTCGCCTTCGCGGGCGATGGTGACTTCGATGTCCAGCTCGCCGGCGGCTTCGGCGAAGATGGCTGCCGGGCGGGCGTGCAGGCCGACGCGGCTGGCGATGGTGGCGGTACGTTCGGACATTGTTGCTCCTTCGATTGTGGGCTTGGGGAAAGTCTAGAGACCCAGCTCGTCCAGGATAGGCAGCTGGGCGCGAACGGTTTGGCGCGCGGCGGATGCGCTCGGGCCGGCCAGTGCCGCCGTCGCGAGCTTTTGGGCTTGTGCCACCGTAACAGTTGCCAGGACAGCCGAAACGGCGGCCAGGGCGCGTGCACTCATGGAAAGCGTCGCGACGCCCAGTCCAACAAGTACGACGGCGAGGGCCGGGTCCGCGGCTGCCTCACCGCACACTCCCACGGGCCGGGCGCTGCCGCCCGCGCTGGCGGCAGCAGCGCCGTCGGCGGTCAGCTTCACGAGCTGCAGCACGGCGGGCTGCCAGGGATCATTGAGCTTGGCAAGCGGGCCGAGCTGCCGGTCCGCGGCCATCGCGTACTGGGTGAGGTCGTTGGTTCCGAGAGACGCGAAGCTCACTTCGCGCAGCACGGAGGCGGCGGTCAGGGCGGCCGACGGGACCTCAACCATGACGCCGGGGGTCTTCAATCCGGCGGCCGAGCAGAGGGCTGCGAAATGCGCGGCTTCCTCGGCCGTGGAGATCATGGGGGCCATGACCCACACTTCCGCCTGGTTGGCCGCCTCTGCCGCGGCGATCGCCGTCAACTGGCGTTCGAGGACGCCGGGCGAGGTGAGGTCGGTGCGGTACCCGCGGACGCCCAGCGCGGGGTTGGGTTCGTCTGCGTTGGTGAGGAAAGGCAGGGGTTTGTCCGCGCCGGCGTCGAGGGTTCGGACCACTACCTTCTTGCCCGGGAACGCGGCGAAGACGGCGCCATAGGCGGTGATCTGCTCCTCGACGGTTGGTTCGTCGTCGCGATCCAGGAAACAGAATTCGGTGCGCAGCAGACCGACGCCCTCGGCACCGGCGTCGGCGGCTTTGACCGCGTCCGCGCCCGTACCGACGTTGGCGAGCAGCGGAACCCGGAACCCGTCGGCCATGGCGTTGTTCCCGCTGAAGGCGGCAATCGCAGACGCCTGGTTGGCCCAGGCCTTGGCCGCAAGCCGGAGTTCCTCGCCGGGGTCAACTGTGATGGTCCCGGCAGCACCGTCGAGGTAGACCTCGGTGCCGTCCCGGATCTCCTCGACCCCCGGGGCGGCGACGATCGCCGGCAGGCCGAGGGCGCGGGCCAGGATCGCGGTGTGGGACTGCGGGCCGCCGCTTGAGGTGATCAACGCGATCACCTTGGCGGGGTCCAGGGTGGCGGTGTCTGCCGGGGCGAGGTCCTCGGCGGCCAGGATGAACGGAACGTCCGACGCCGGGATCCCCGGTGCGGGCAGCCCGCGCAGTTCAGAGACGATGCGGGCACGGACGTCCAGGACGTCGGCCACGCGCTCTGCCATGTAGCCGCCGAGGGCCTTCAATGAGTCGGCAACCGTGGCGGCTGCCTCCCAGATGGCCCGTTCAGCGGTACGTGCGCCGCCTGGGGCCTCGGGGGAGAGGAGCCTGATGGCCGATTTCACCAGCATGGGATCGGCGGCCATCAGGGCAGTTGCTTCCAGGACCTCTTTGCCTTCGCCGGACGCTGTGGCGGCTCGGGCACGGAGTTCCGCCTGCACGGCCTTGGCGGCATCCTTGATGCGCTGGCCCTGCGATTCGACGGTAACGTCCGCAGGAATGTTGACGTTCACGTGGGGCTCTTGGACCGGCTTCGGCATCTGCCGCACCGGCCCCAGAACACGCCCGGGGGCAACGCCTACACCTGAAAAGGTCTGCATGGATTAGTCCTCTATTTGCTTGCTGACGGTGGGGTCAGGCTGCGACGGCGACCGGAGTCTGCTCTGCCTCAACCGGCTTCCGGACTGCCCAGCGCTTGAGTGCGAGCAGGAGGAAAGCTGTGATGACGGCGCCGACTGCGATCGAGCCGAAGAACAACAGGAAGTTGTTCATAGCGAAGAAGACGAAGATTCCGCCGTGCGGAGCCTGAGAGGTGACCCCGAACGCCATGCTCAAGGCACCCGTCACTGCGCCGCCCACCATGCTGGCCGGGATCACGCGGAGTGGGTCGGCAGCTGCGAACGGGATAGCGCCTTCGGAGATGAAGGAGGCGCCCAGCAGCCAGGCGGCCTTGCCGTTTTCACGCTCGGCCAGGCTGAAGCCCTTCTTGTTGAGCACGGTTGCCAGTGCCATGGCCAGCGGCGGCACCATGCCGGCCGCCATAACGGCAGCCATGATCTGCCAAGGAGCCTGGTTGGCCACGCTTCCGGCCCCAAGGCCGGCCACGGCAAAGGAGTAGGCAACCTTGTTGACGGGACCGCCCAGGTCGAAGCACATCATGAGGCCCAGGATGATGCCGAGAACGATGGCAGAAACGCCCGTCATGCCAGAGAGCCAAGTGTTGAGGCCCTTGGTGATGGCAGCGATGGGGCCGCCGAGAACCAGGAACATCAGCCCGGATGCAACGATCGAGGCCGCTAGCGGGATGATGACCACGGGCATGAGGCCGCGCAGCCAGCGGGGAACCCTGAAGGTGCCGATCCAATGTGCAGTGACACCAGCCAGCAGGCCGCCGACGAGGCCGCCCAGGAAGCCGGCGCCCATGTAGCCTGCAACAGCGCCGGAGACGAAACCAGGAGCGATGCCGGGCCGGTCCGCGATGCCGTAAGCGATGTAGCCCGCCAAGGCAGGGACGAGGAAGCCAAGCGACAAGGCGCCGATCTTGAACAGCACGGCGCCTAGGTAAGCGCCCAGTGGGCCCCAAGCGTGCGCGGGGAACTCGGTGGGCAGGCTGCCAAGGGTGTTGGCGCCAAGAATCTTGTCGGCCGCACCGGCGATCTCATAGCCGCCCAACAGGAAGCCCAAAGCGATCAGCAGGCCACCACCGGCGACGAACGGGATCATGTAGCTGACACCGGTCAGCAGGACCTTCTTGACCTTGGTGCCGAAATGCTCGCTAGCGGCTTCGGATGCGTGTTCGGCGTTCTCTTCGGCACCGAAGTGCGGAACGCGGTGCGCGTGGGGGTCGGAGGAGGCGGCGATGGCTTCCTGAACCATCTTGGCCGGCTCGTCAATGCCGCGCTTTACGGGCGCGTTGATGACCGGCTTGCCGGCGAAGCGCTCCTTTCCGCGGACATCGACGTCTACTGCGAAGATCACGGCGTCCGCGGCGGCAATGACTGACGGGTCCAACGCGGTGAATCCGCCCGAGCCCTGGGTTTCAACCTGAAGGTCGACGCCCATTTCCTTGGCCGCAGCCACGAGGGAATCGGCTGCCATGTAGGTGTGGGCGATGCCGGTGGGGCAAGCCGTGACGGCTACGATGCGCTTGGGTCCAGCCGCAGAAGCGGCACGGGCCGGGGCAGCCTCGGCGACGGGTGCTGCCGACTCTGCCGCATGCGCAGCCGGCTTGTCCGCCAACGCGCCTTCAACCAGGTCGACGATGTCCTGCCCGGTGGCAGCCGCGCGGAGGGCCGCCGTGAAGTCCTTCTTGATGAGGGAGCGGGCCAGCTTGGAGAGCAGCTTCAGGTGCTCCTGGTCCGCTCCTTCCGGTGCAGCGATGAAGAAGATGATGTCCGCGGGGCCGTCCTTGGCACCGAAGTCCACTTTCTGGGAGAGCCGGGCCATCGCCAAGGCGGGTTCAGTCACGGCGACTGAGCGGCAGTGCGGGATGGCGATGCCGCCCGGTACGCCCGTGGCGGTCTTCTGCTCGCGGGCGAAGGCGTCCGCGAAGAGCCCCTCAACCTCGGAGGCGCGCCCGGCTGCAGCAACTTTGCCTGCCAGGAAGCGGATGACATCGGCGGGAGAATCGCCGAGGTTCTGGTCAAGGGAGACCAGTTGGGGGGTGATGAGCTGGGTCACTGTTAGTCCTTCTGAAGGGCCGTGATGGATACGGCGTCGGGAGTTGTTTGGTGGACCGCCGGGACAGTGGAGCCCGGCAGCGAAGCAGCGGCGGCACCATGTGCCACAGCCTGACGGAGGCAGTCCTGCGAGGTTCCGCCGTTGGTGGCGGCCAGCAGGTAGCCAGCAAGGGATGAATCGCCGGCACCAACTGTGCTGACGGCTTGGATCGGCGGATGCGTGGCAAACCACGCGCCGTCGGCGGTTACCAGGACGGCGCCCTTGGAACCGAGTGTTGCGAGTACTGCACCCACACCGCTGCCGACGACGGCGGCGGCTGCCCTGGCGGCAAGGCCCGGGTCCGCTTCCAGTTCGTCAGCCGTGTGGACGTCGGTGAGGCCCGCTGCGGCGGCCAGTTCGGCCAGTTCTTCCGCGTTGGGCTTCAAGAGATCGGGCTTGCCACTGATGTTGCCGAGTGAATCGCCACTTATGGCGGCAACCAGCGGGGCCCCGGAGGAATCGATCGCGATACGCGGCGGTCCGCCATTTGCCGGATCGTTGTGCGTGGAACGGAGCCGGCGGGCGACCGTGGCGTAAAAATCCGCCGGAACTCCTGGTGGGAGCGATCCGGCGAGTACCACCCAGCTCGCGCCACGGGAGCGGTCCAGCAGCAGCCCGATCAGGGCTTCCTGCTCGTCCAGGCTCAACTCCGGGCCGGGTTCGTTGATCTTGGTGGTGACGCCGTCCGGTTCGGTGAGCGTCACGTTGCTGCGCAGCGGCGCACTGATGGGAAGCGCCGCGTAGGGGACACCGTCGTCGAGCAGTCCAGCGAGGACGGGATCGGAATCCCCGCCAGGCAGGACGGCAACGGTGTCCAGGCCCGAGGCGACCAGCGCCCGGGAGACATTGACGCCCTTGCCACCGGAGTGCTGGTGGACGGCGACGGCACGTTGAACCTCGCCGCGGGCCAAGGGGGCTGGAAGCTCCACGGTGCGGTCCAGGCTCGGGTTGGCGGTCAGGGTGACGATCATGCGATCACCACGTCGACGCCGGCCTCGGCCAAAGCGGCGGAGAGCTCCTCGGAGGGTTCGTGGTCAGTAATCACGGTGTCCACATCTTTCAGGGCAGCGAACTGGACCAGGGTTTCCGCGTCCAGCTTGGAGGAATCCGCGAGGACGACGACGCGCCGTGCGGACGTGACGAAGGCGGCCTTGACGGCGGCTTCTTCGGGGTCAGGGGTGCTGAGCCCGAACGTGGCGTGGATACCGTTGGCGCCGACGAAGGCGATGTCCGGGCGGAGCCGGGAAGCGGCCTCGACCGTGGACTGCCCGACGGCGGCCTGGGTGAGCCCGCGGACGCGGCCGCCCAGGATCTGGAGGGCGATGTGCGGGTTTCCGGAGAGCCGTCCGGCGATGGGGATGGCATGGGTGATGACCACGAGTTCTTCACGCGGGGTGTTCCCGTTGGAGGACGCCGTGCGCTGTGCGGTGCGCTGGTCCAGCAATCGGGCGAGGGCCTCGGTGGTGGAGCCGGCATCGATCAGGATGCTCCCGGCCGCGTTCTCGGGAATGAGGGCAAGGGCGGCCTCGGCGATGCGGACCTTTTCCGGCTGGCGCTGGATGGCCCGTTCAACCACGCTTTCCTCGCGGGTGCTGAGGCGGTCCGACGGGACTGCCCCGCCGTGCACGCGGCGAAGATTGCCGGCGGATTCGAGGGCAGCCAGGTCGCGGCGGACGGTCTCCGTAGTGATGCTGAATCGATCCGCAAGGTCTGTGACGCTGACCCGCCCACGCTCGGCCACGAGCTCGGAGATCAGCTGTTGGCGCTCCTCGGCAAACACATACCCTCCATTGCGTACAAGCGATCTGGTACACCAGTGACAGCGATCACATGATGTGGAATTGCTTGACTCTATCTTTGTTCATGTTGGTCTGTCAACAGAAAACAACATAAACAAAGATTGTGGGTTTGGTTTTGCTTGGTGAGAGGTGGTTTTGGGGCGTGCTCTGGGGCGCTCTGAGGTGCTCTGGATGCCGGAATGATCCAGCAGAATCTATCGCTGGACCGGGAAGTGCCCTACGGCCACTCGATTTCGCGCGGACCGGGGTAGTCGATGGGGAGGTTGTCCGGGTCAGGGGGGTCGGGCAAACGCGACCGGGTAGAGGAATCGGCGGTTTGCCACTGCTTGTTCCTCTGTTGACCCAGCTCATCGGGCTTTTGCCGCGAGTCCTCCTCGGGGCGGCGAGGGTGTGTACTTTCAACCTTCATGGTGCTTCCTTCGGGTAATGCCGCAAGTCGTGGCTAAGCAGGTATTTCCAACTCGAACCCGCAACCGCATCTCAAGATCTTGGTGCGGAGAAGGGCTTCTTGGGGAGAACTGCGCGATCGGGGCCGGCCCGTCTGCGGTGCTTCGAAGCGTCGCAGCGCGGTTTTCACTTCACGGAGGGGTTCGCCGCAGTGGAAATAGTGTTTTCCGAACTCCAGGAGGCCATCCTGAATCCCCCGACGATTCAGGATGGCCCCCGCCTGCTGGACGGTGGCTGCATGGCTGTAGGACAACCCGCAGGAAGTGCACGTGTAGAAGACGGCAAGCTGTTGGGAAGACCTTGGAGTTCGGGCCTGGATGGATTCGATGGCCAGGTGCTTGTCTGTTCCGCAGGCGGCACACCAAAGCGGAGCAGCGCCGGGTTGATGTGGTTCGTGAGGAATCGCGGATTCGGAGAGGGTGGACATCGCCTAGCCCCGCGCCGGTAACAGGAATTTGCTCATCGGGCAGCACCTTCACGCTGAGTGACATGGCGCCCGGCTGCTTGAGCGAAAACAGGCCGAAGACCTCGGCCTTGTCCGGACTTCTGCACGGACTGTAGAAGAATTGTGCACTGCTCGTCCACTGTGCGCAAGAGCGGCGGGGCATTTGTCCAAGTGGCGGACCTTGTTTTGGCAGGCTCTTTTCCTCCATTGCCGCCCCGCTGCCCGTAGACTGAGCCATGGACGAAATAGGCTTGAACGCGTCGGTCGTGGGCCGTCTCCAGGATCTGGTCCTCGACAGCGAAGACGTTAGCGGCTTCCTCGAAGACCTTGCGGTATTCACGGCGTCGTCGGTGTCCGCTGCACGCGCTCAAGACGTCCTGTGTGGCGTTACGTTGAGCAGACGCCGCCGATCGATGACGGTGGCGGGAAGCAGCCGCGAAGCGCGCCTCATTGACGAAGTGCAGCAAGCATACGGAGACGGACCGTGCCTGGAAGCGATGAGAACCGGGAAGTCCGTACTCGTTTCTGACACATCCGCGGACTCGCGGTGGCCCGAATACTGCGCAACGATCGCCGAACGCGGGCACCTGGCCGTGCTCTGCGTCCCCCTGGGCCTGGAAGAAGGCGCGACGGCGGCTATCAACCTTTTCGCCCCGCAGCGCGATGCCTTCGACGAAGCCTCTGTACACAGCTGCGAGCAGTTCGCAAACCAGGCAGAAAAGGCCTTGAAGCTGGCTGTCCGGATCGGTGCCACGCAACAACGTGCGGAAGACCTCGAGCAGGCAATGCGTTCCCGGACCGCCATCGATCTGGCGACTGGCGTCATCATGGGCCAGAACAGGTGCAGCCAGGAGGAAGCCTTCAGGATTCTGACCAAGGCCTCAAATGGCAGGAACCAGAAACTGAGGGAAGTCGCGGAATCCCTCTTGCTGTCCTTGTCGAACGAAACGCCGGTCCTGCATTTCGAGCCTTAAGCGACTCTGCTAGCTGCGCTCCGCGATGTTTTTGACACTCTCCACGAGGCTGTCCCACATGCCCTTCGAATGCGCGGCTTCATCCGGACTGGCGTTGTTGTCCTGGGCCAAGGTCAGCTTCGTCATCCCGCCTGCAGGCTCAAGCGTCCACGTCAGGGTGTGGTAGTTCTCCGGGGTGTCGTCTTGTCCGGACAGCGGACTGAAATGGGTGTTCACCAGTCGCTTCCCGGGCTCGAATTCCAGGATGGTGCCCTTGTCTTCGTACTCCTTGCCCTTCCAGATACCGCGCCAGACGATGGGCCCGCCGACCGTCCAGTCTGTGACTACCTCTGTCCCGAACATGAACTCCTTGATGGCTTGGGGATCCGTAAGCACTGACCAGACGCGATCAGCGCTTGCCTGGATCATGATGGATGAACTCGCTGTGAAGTTGCCCGCCATATCAGTCTCCTATTCCGTGGTCGGCGCCCCGGCGCCGGCGCAACAGAGTTTACGCCCGACGTGGACAGGCCAGCGGAGGCTTGCCAAAATGCGCTTCCGAGCACGCCAAGAGATTCCGGCTGATTTCATTTAGGCTCGCAGCACATCCAAGAATTGTGGCTCTGAACTGGGGCGATAGTCAGAGTTCGATGGTCCTTAGGCAGTTCGCCTTCCGGGTGCATGCAGCATCGTGCAGTTTGCCCATGTCCGGGAAATGCCGGGTCCGTAGCGTGATGTCCCACACATTGAGTTCCCATTCAGAACCATGAGGAGACATACATGCCGAACTACAGGGTGTCCATGGACATCGGTGGAACGTTTACCGACATTGTCGCGTACGATCAGCACGCCGGAACCTATGCTGCCACCAAATCATCCACGACGCCGGGGAATCTGAGCGCGGGGGTCATTGCGGGCCTTGAGTCCATTGTCGATGACCTGTCCGACATCGAGTTCCTGGTCCACGGCACCACGCAGGGATTGAATGCCTTCCTTGAGCGGCGCGGCGTGCCGGTGCTGCTGCTGGCGACCGCCGGCGTCGAGGACACGTATCACATTGCCCGCGGCCCGCGTCTTGAGCTTTACAACGCCCAGTACCGCAAGCCTTCCCCGCTGCTCGAGCGCAAGGATGTCATCGGTGTCGGGGGGCGCCTTGACGGGCAGGGCCTGGAGATCAGGCCGTTGGATGAAGTTGCTGTCCGTCAGGCAGGGCGCCGGGCTGTGGAGGAGGGTTACGGCGCGGTCGCGGTCGCTTTCCTGTTCAGCTACAAGAACCCTGCCCACGAGCTCCGGGCCCGGGAAATCCTGCTCGAAGAACTCGGCGAGGATTTCACGGTGTCGCTGTCCCACGAGGCCGCGAAGGAATGGCGCGAATACGAGCGCACGTCCTCGGCCGTGGTCGAGGCCTATACCGGGCCGGTGGTCCGGAACTATCTCCTGGACCTGGAAGAGAAGCTCGCTGACCGGGGCGTGGAAGCTCCGCTGCACATCATGCAGTCCTCCGGCGGGGTGCTCACGGCCGAGTCCGCGCGGAAGCGGCCCCTGCAGACGCTGCTCTCGGGCCCGGTCGGGGGCGCCATGGGCGATGTCGAGCTGGCCGGTGTTTCGGGAAACCGCAACCTGATCGGCGTGGACATGGGCGGGACGTCCTTCGATGTTTCCCTGGTGGTGGACGGCAAGCCCGACGTCTCCACGGAGGCGCATCTGGAAGGCCTTCCGATGCTCATGAGCGTGGTGAACATCCACACCGTGGGTGCCGGCGGCGGCTCGGTCGCCTGGCTCGAAGCCGGTGGCCTGCGGGTCGGGCCGCGTTCCGCGGGAGCCACGCCCGGGCCTGCCTGCTACGGCCGCGGAGGCACGGAACCCACCGTCACCGACGCCAACCTGGTGCTCGGGCGCGTGGACCCGGACTGGTTCGCCGGCGGACAGGTCGCCCTGGACCGCGAAGCGGCGATCACCGCCCTCAAAACGGTGGGCGACCGGCTCGGCCTGGACCCGGTTGCGATGGCCGAGGGGATCTGCGACGTCGCGAACTCCCAGATGGCCCAGGCGATCCGGACCATCACGATCTCCCGCGGGATCGAACCCCGCGACTTCTCCCTCGTGGCCTTCGGAGGCGCCGGCCCCATGCACGCCGTCTTCCTCGCCAAGGAACTGGGCATCCCGGAAACGGTCGTTCCCCGGTTCCCCGGCGCGTTCTCGGCCTGGGGCATGCTGCAGACCAACATCCGCAAGGACTTCTCGGAGCCGTATTTCTACCTCGACGAGGATATCGACGCCGCCCACATGGCCGGCGTGCTGCGGTCCATGGAGCGTGAGGGCCTGGGCTCCCTGGCCTCCGAGGGGGTACCGGAGGGCAGCCGCCTCACCAACGCATCGGTCGATGTCCGCTACCAATCGCAGGAATTCTCCCTGAACGTTCCGCTCGCCTCCGCTGACGAACCGGAAACCACCGGTTTCGTTGCCGCTTTGTCCGCGCGTTTCTCCGCGATGTACCACGAGCGCTACGGGCATTCAAACCCCGGGGCGCCCATCGAAATCGTAGCGCTGCGGACACAGGCCGTGGGCGACCTGGGCCGACTTGAAGCGCCCCGCTTCGCCACCGCACGGGGCCCTGAGTTCAAGCACGATATCCGCCCGGTGGTCTTTGACCACGTCGAGCACGACACCATCGTGGCCCGCCGCGACGACCTGGCCGCCGGCCACGCCTTCGAAGGCCCCGCCATCATCGTGGAGCAGACCGCCACCACCGTGGTGCCCCCCGGCTTCGACGTGACCGTCGACGAATTCGGCTCCCTGATCATCCGCACCCAAGACGACGAAGGAAACTGAGGCACCACCAATGACCATCACTGCAGTCAAGACCCTGGATCCGGTCACCGTGGAGATCATCCGCAACGCTCTCACCAGCGCCGCGGACGACATGAACGCCACCCTCATCCGCTCCGCCTACTCACCCATCCTCTACGAAGGCGGGGACTGCGTCGTGGCCCTGCTGGACACCGGGCACCGCGTGCTCGGACAATCCGCCGGGCTGCCCCTGTTCCTCGGCAACCTCGAAACCTGTTCCATCGCGGTCGAAGAACTGTACGGGCGCGAGGTCTGGAAGGAAGGGGACGTCTGGATCCTCAACGATTCCTACCTGGGCGGAACCCACCTGAACGACGTCACCATCTTCGCCCCGATCTTCGACGACGGCGAGGTGGTCGGCTTCGCGGCCACCCGCGCGCACTGGATGGACATGGGCTCCAAGGACGTCGGCGGCTCCATGGACGCCACCGACATCTTCCAGGAAGGCTTCCGGATGGGCCCGGTCAAACTGATCGAGGCAGGCATCGAAACCTCCGTGGTGGACCTCATCCGGACCAACGTCCGCTTCCCCTACCAGACCATCGGCGACATGCACGCGATGATCGCCGCCCTCCGGATGGGCACCACCCGCATGAAGGAACTCGTGGGCCGGTACGGCATGGACCAACTGGACGCCGCCCGGGACGAGATCTTCCGCCAGACCGAGGAAATCGAACGCGAAACCGTCCGCAACATCCCCGACGGCGTCTACGAAGCCGAAGGCGTGCTGGACAACGACGGCATCAACCTGGAAACCCCGATCCCGATCAAGCTCAAGATCACCGTCTCCGGCGACACCGTTGACTTCGACGTCACCGGATCAGCGGACCAGACCACGGGACCGGTCAACTGCGGCGCCGCCCAGGCCGTCTCGGCCCTGCGGGTCGGCTACAAACTCCTGGTCAGCCCCGAATCCAACTCCAACGGCGGATCCTTCCGGCCCCTGACCACCCAGGTGCGGTCCGGCTCCGTTCTGGGCGCGGTCGCGCCCGCACCGTGCCAATGGTACTTCTCCCACCTCGGCCTACTGATCGACCTCGTGTCCAAGGCCATGGCCCCGGCCATGCCCGAACGCGTCGCCAGCGCCAGCCACGGCGACTCGATGATCATCACCGCCGCCGGCTTCGATCCGCGCTTCGGCCGGAACTTCGTCACCATGGAAGCCACCCTGGGCGGCTGGGGCGCCTGGCAAGGCACCGACGGCGAATCCGCCATGATCAACAACGTCAACGGCTCCCTCAAGGACCTGCCCATCGAAATGCTCGAGACCCGCTACCCGTTCCGCATCAACGAGTACTCCATCCGCCCCAACTCCGGCGGCCCCGGCCAATACCGCGGCGGCAACGGAGTCATCCGCGAATACGAATTCCTCGCCGACTGCGTCGTCGGGCTCTGGTTCGAACGGTCCAAAACCCCCGCCTGGGGACTCTTCGGCGGCTCAGACGCCCAAGGCCCCGAGGTCGTCTTCAACCCCGGCCGCAGCGACGAGGTCCGCACCCTGAAAGCCAACGCCCGCAAAGTCAAAGCCGGCGACATCGTCCGGCTCGCCGTAGGCGGAGGCGGCGGCTTCGGAGACGTCTCCCACCGCTCCCGCGAAGAGATCACCTACGACATCGTCAACGGCTTCATCACCGAGGACTTCGCCAAGAGCCACTACGGATACTAAGCCCCGCCCACAGAAAGACACCCCAATGAAAAACATCAAGCAATCAGCCGCAGCCGCGGCGCTCATCGGGCTAGCCCTCCTGACGTCAGCCTGCAGCCCACCCACGCAAGCGGCCGCAGGACCAGCTTCAACGGCGGACGCCGGTAAACCCCTCAACGTCGGATTCTTCGGCTTCGCCAAGTCCAACGGCTTCGCCCAAGGAACCTTCCTCGGCGTCCAGCAGGCGGCCAAGGCCAACAACGCCAGCGCCACGTTCGTAGATCCGAACTTCAACGCCCAGACCCAGGTCCAGCAGATCCAGGACGCCGTCACCTCAAAACAGTTCGAGGTGATGGTTGTCCAGGCGAACGACAACCAGGCCCTCATCGCCCCACTGCAGCAGGCCGTCCAAGCCGGCATAACTGTGGTGGTCGAGTTCTCGGTTGTCGGCCCGAAGTTCGACACTATCCAGCCCCAGGTCCCGGGCGCAATCAGCATCGTCGACCTTCCCACCAGCAACGGCAAGATGCTCGGCCAGATGGGCAAGGATGCCTGCGCCAAAGTCGCCAAAGACACCTGCAAGGTGGCCTACCTCGAGGGATTCAAGTCCCTGCCGCTGGACAACGCCCGGACCGAAGCAGTGAAAGCTGAGCTGGCCACTGATCCGAAGGTCAAGCTGGTGGCCAGCGTCGAAGGTGGATACACCCAGGACAGCGGCCGGCAGGCGTTCCAGAACGTTTCCCAGGCCAACCCGGACGTCGATGTCGTCATCGGCGCATCCCAGGCGATCACGGGTGCGGCGGCCGCGGCCGGCAATAGCAACATCAAGTTCATCGGCAACGGCGCGTCCACTTCGAATGTCGAGGCTGTCCGGTCCGGTAAGTGGTTCTCCATTTACGTGAGCGACGTGGTGGCGAACGGCGCCAAGGCCACGGAACTCGGCCTTGCCAAGGCCCGGGGACAGCAGGTGGAAACGGCACTGGACGAGGCGAGCTTGGCTCCCAACAAGGCCAAGGGCACGAAGGAAGCCCTCGACGCCGTGAACTACGTCTCGAAGTACTCGGACTAGCCGGCTTATCCCCCCGCGTTGTCGTGTCCTGCCGGGGCTGAGGTCCCGGCAGGACCGGCCAAAACTTCCATTCCATCTCCCGAGGTCAAAATGGCTATACAACAGTTGGATTCACCAGAGCGAGTCAATCGGAGCGCCGCTCCGGAAATCACCGTCTCCGGAATCGGAAAGCGGTACGGTGCCAGCACTGTCCTGCGCGATATCACGTTGTCGGTGGCTCCGGGGGAAATCCACGGCATCATGGGGGAAAACGGTGCTGGCAAGAGCACGCTGCTGAAGATCCTCGGCGGCGCCATTGCGGCAGATTCCGGCGTCGTCAAGCTTGACGGCCGGGAGGTGAAAATCACCGAGCCCCGGGACGCCATCGCACAAGGAATTTCCCTCATATCCCAAGAACTGGCACTCATTCCCGGCCTTTCAGTGCTGGAGAACGTCTTCCTGGGCCGATGGGCCAACACGGGAAGTCTGCTCCGTTCGCGGCGGGACGCCGATCACTTGGATCGACTTCTGGCCGAGACCGGCTTTGAGCTTGACCCCCGGGCGATGGCAGGGGACCTCCCCATCGGTCAGCAGCAGCAGGTCGAAATCCTGAAAGCCCTCGCCCGTGGCGCCAAGGTGCTGTGCATGGATGAGCCGACGGCGGTCCTGAACGAGGCGGAGAAAGCACAGCTGTTGAAGGTGATCAGGAACCTCGCGCGTTCAGGCACCACCGTCATCCTCGTATCGCACTATCTGGAGGAAGTCCTGGGTTTGGTGGATCGCGTGACCATCCTCCGTGACGGACAGCACATCACCACCGAAGACGCCTCGATGCACACGCCGGAGTCGCTCGTCGGCTTGATGGTCGGCAGGGAGGTCGATTTCCTCATCCCTGAGGTTCGGCCGGTGCCTGCGGAAGCAAAAACGGTGGTCCAGGTGGCGGGACTGAGCAGCTCAAAAGTGCAAGACGTCTCCTTCACGGTCCGCCAGGGCGAAATCCTGGGCATCGCGGGCCTGGTCGGCAGCGGCCGTAGCGAGACACTGCTTGCCATGTTCGGTGCTGATCGAATCACCGGTGGACATGTCCAGGTCAACGGCCGACGCCTGCGTGCCAACTCCATCCGGGAAGCCATCAAAGCCGGAATGGCCCTCGTCCCCGAGTCGCGGAAAGAACAGGGACTGGTCATGTCCCGACCGGTGGAGGAAAACATCGCCCTTTCCACCTTGTCGGGCCGATCATTGAGCGGTTTCGTCAGGGTAGCCCGGGAAAAGGCCGCCGTATCGGAGATCAGCCATTCCGTCGACCTGCGCGGCGCCCGCCGCGGCTCGCTGATCGCCGATTTGTCCGGAGGAAACCAGCAGAAGGCGCTCTTCGCCAAGTGGCTGCTCAATCCTCCGGCGGTGCTGCTGGTGGACGAACCCACGCGTGGTGTCGACATCGCGGCCAAGGCGCGCATCCACGGCATGATTGCCGACCTCGCAGCAAAGGGCACGGCTGTCGTCGTCGTCAGCTCCGAACTCGAGGAAGTCATCGGCCTGTCCCACCGTATCCATGTCATGAGGCAAGGCCGCATCGTTGCTGAATTCGACCGGAACGCCTCCCGCGATGAAGTTATGACTTCCGCATTTCTGAAATAGGTGAATCTAATGACCACAGTTACCGTTGCCGGGTCCCAGCCGGCCGAGAAGAAATTCAAGCTCAACGTCAGGGATTTCGGGATCGTCTTCGGACTGATCGCCATCATGCTGTTACTGGCCCTCAATACCGGAACGTTCCTGACGGGCCGAAACTTCATCAACCTGTTCGACCAGGCCGCCATCGTGGGACTGTTGGCCGCTGCCGCCACACTGTGTATCGTCAGCGGTGTCTTCGATCTCTCCTCCACCGCAAACCTGGCGGTCTCCGCCATCGCCGGAGTGATGATTACCCAGCACTTTGGGGTGATCGCGGGATTCTTCGGCGCATTGTTGGTGGGAGCCGCACTGGGAACCGTCACCGGCCTGATCGTGGTCAGTACGAAGGTGAATTCCTTCATAGGCACGCTGGCGGTAAGCATCATTTATCGCGGCCTGGCCATCGTGATCACCGGCGGAGCCATCGTCTCGCCGCTGCCCGAACAACTTGCCGCCTTCCAGACGTGGACCTGGCCGAGCCTCTTCGGCCTCACTGCCGGCTCTGTGCTCATGGTTGCCATGACGATCGTCCTGGGCATCGTCCTCTGGCGCACTACGTTTGGACGCAGGATTTACGCCGTGGGCGGCAATAAGGAAGCGGCACGCCTTAGCGGTATCCGCACCGGTTCCATCCACGTCGCCGTCTTTGCCATCAGCGGCCTGTGCTCCGCGATGGCCGGCATGATTCTTGCTTCACGCGCAGGCTCAGCACAGCCAGCCATGGCCATCGGCATCGAACTCACGGCCATTGCCGCCGTAGTCATTGGAGGCACCAGCATTCTCGGCGGACACGGCGCCATGTGGCGGGCCTTCGTCGGAGTCATGATCCTGACCGTCATCGGCAACGGCTTCAACCTGCTCCACTGGGACACCACCTACCAGCAGGTTGTCACCGGCGTCCTCATTCTGCTTGCAGTCGCCGCAGACGGATTGTTCTTCCGCAAGCGCACCGGGTAGGCCCTCATGGGGGGACGCTATATACATGGAACATGGTCGTGACCTGTTGAGGGAGCTGCCGCAGGCTGAACAGGAGGCCGAACAATGCGCATAGGGCTGCGGTTGCAGGGAACAAGCTGCAGGGCCTTGGTGCTGGACGGGCACAGCGTGGTGGCTGCCGCGGCTGCGTCGCGATGCAGCACGATTGCGGAGGCAGTCGACACCACCTTCGAAAAGCTTCGTCACGAGCTTGGTGCGGAAGCTACGGAAGTCACGGACATTACCGCCGACGCCGGACCTGTCCTCGCAGCACGGAAACTAGCCTCGGTCATCGCGATCCGGATCTCGCCCCGCCCACCTGCGGACGCGTTCCACGTGACTGGGCTGCCGGCACTCGTCGAACCCGTGGTGGCCCGGACCGTACACGTCGGCGGAGGCCACGACCTGAGGGGACGCCCCCTCGCTCCGCTCGGGTTGGAGGCTTTCCTGGCCGAACTTCCGGACATCCTCTCCCGAGAAGTACGGAACATTGCAATCACTTCCGTGGGGTCGACAGCGTCGAAGGATCACGAAACGCGCATTGCCGATGCCATCTTGTCCAGTGACAGCGAAATGCGCATCAGCATCTCCAGCGACTTCTATTCCAGCGTCTTCCGCGACCGTGACTACACAGCCATCCTGAACAGCGCCCTCATGGAAACAGGGGAGGGCCTGGCGGCGATGCTCGAAGCGTCGGGACGGCGGCATTTTCCCTCCGCCACGATGTGGTTCGCCAAGAACGACGGCGGCCGTGCGCCGCTTGCGCGGCTGGCTGTGATTCCGATTCACGGGTTGCGCCCCGAACCCGCCATGCAGATCCTCGGCGCGGCTACCTTGGCCGGCGCCCCGGACGGGGAGGTCGTCATCTGCGCGGACTCCGGGGTCACTGTGGGCCAAATCCGCGGGGGCCTCCCTGCTACGCGAAGCGTCATCCGCCAAGGGTACGAGGCGAGCCTCGCCAGCAACGCCGCCGTCGTCGAACCGTACACGGCCGACCATCCGGTCCGCCCTGAGGTCCCCTCGGTGATTGCCGACCTCCGAAGCGGGCAGGACACCCCGCTCCCGTTCGGGCTGGTTCCCACGCTGGCAGCTGCGCACGACGCCGCGCAGGTGGGGTCCGCCGTCGCGCCCCTGACCGCCTGGATCGACAGGTTGGAGACGGTAAGCGGGCGGGCGGACCTCCAGTTGGTGCAGCGTCGCGCGGAAGAAGATGCCGAGTCGGCAGCCGTTCAATTGGGGGCGAGTCCGGGGCTCACGCGGATCATTGAATCGAACGTGTACGCCATGCCCTACGGCAACCCCGGCATCGTGCGGATCAGGGTCCAAGCTGCTGGCGAAGTCTCCGGGGACACCATTGAAGATGGCGCCGAAATTCAAGTGCGGGCACCTTTCGGGGCGGAAGAGGGTGCCACCCGATGAGCGCCCTGCTGACGGCGCGGGATGTCCGGCACCTGCGGACGGGCGCCCACTTCCTGGCCTGCACCATCGACCCGACAGCCATCTACGTTTACGCGGAGATGATCGAAAAGGCCATGGAAAACCGTGCTTTGGAACTCATCTCGATTGACGAGCTGGCCCCCGATGACCTCGTGGTTGCGGTGGGAATGGTCACTCAGGGTCTCTTGATCGCGGATATGCCTCCAGTCGGCGATGAGTTCACGGGGTGCATCCGTGCCATCGAGGCCACGCTCGGCCGACAGGTACGGGCGATCTATTCCTTAGCCGCCGCCAACATCAACGGAATTGTTCCCCTCATGGTCGGGCTGCAGTCCTCGCTGCCGGTGATTGATTCCGACCCCATGGGCCGTGTTTTTCCCTTGATCAGCCAAACAACGCTGAACATCGGCCACGTCCCCATCAGTCCGATCGCCCTCATGGGAGTTACCGGCGAACGGGCTGTGGTGGAGGCTGAGAACCCGCGGCGGGCCGAAACCCTGGTGCGGGCCCTCGTCACGGAGATGGGTGGGTGGGCCGCTACAGCCATGTATCCGTGCTCAGCGGGCCAAATGCGCGAGCACGGAGTCCACGGCTCCATCAGTCGGATGATCCGAATCGGGGAGATTCTCGACGCTGGAACCTCGGTCGAACGCAAGTTCCAGCAGCTCGCTGAATTTCTGGGGGCCACCCGGATTGCCCGGGCCCGGGTGAGCCACGTCGAAGGACTGTCGCGCCCTTCGGACCTGGGCCTTCCGGCGCTGCCGTCGAGCGTTACGCTCTTGGACGAACGATCCGGGCAGATCATCCGCTTGGAGATCCAGAATGAAATCCTGTTGGTCCTCGTCGACGGCGCCATCGCTGCGGCCGTCCCGGACATCGTCTCGCTGCTTAACTCCGAGCACGGCACGGTCGTCAATATCGACGATGTGCGGGTGGGCGATGTCATTGACGTCTTGAAGATCAGGGCTGCGGCGCAGTGGTACTCGGAGGCTGGCCTTGATCTTGCTGAACCAAAGGCCTTTGGTATTCCGATCGAGCACCCAAGGCGGCAACATGCGTAGATCGAAAAGCGAGAGCCATCTGGATGTCGCCGGACTCCTGGCGCACGGCTCCCTCCGCGGCACCACTCCGCTGTATCTCACCCCGTCCAGCGCGGCAATCGAAGGCGTCGTCCTTGTCTCCCGGCTTGATGCCATCCAGCGGGTGCGGCCCAACACGGTCATCGTCCTGTCAGCGGAGATGGGCTCCGGCGGCTGGCTGGTATCCGCAGCCCTGCGGCACGCCTGGGAGCGCAAGGCCAGCGCCGTCGTCGTCGCTGGAAGTACCTACTCCAGCGCGGTGATCGGCCTCGCCGAGCGGCTGGGTATCACCTTGCTGGCCGCCGAGGGCGAGACGTCGGGCATCGCCCTCGCACTGGCCGCTGAAATCGGCGCTGCCCTGTCTGTGGTGGACGCTGAGCTGGCGCGGTTTGCCCGAGCGGTCGCGAAGGACACTACCTTGGGATCTGTCTTGAAGACCATCTCCAGGGAGCTGGACGGTATTGAAATCTTGCTGGAGTACGACGCCGTGAGCCTGGCGTCCGCGGGAACGCCAACCCGGGAGGCAGTCGAAATCATCACCGTGGATGTTCGCGGGTCGAATACCTCCATCCCGTCCAGGCTCACCGCGCGAGTGCCAAGATCCGGAGTCCACAACCTGCAGCTCGTCCGGTCGATCCTCGAGGTGGCCACGCCGTCGGTAAACGCTGCGTGGTTGCTGGGCGATGTCCTCGACACCGCGCGTGCAGTACCCACGGCGGCACTGGTCGGCTTGAACCACGACCCCGATTCCTCCTGGACCACGTTCGTGGAACGTCACCGGCACTTGCTCTTCCAGCTGGGCTGGCGCGGGGAGGAGCAATATGTGGCCGTGTGGATCCGCAGGGCGTCGTTGGAACCCCATCGTCCGGAGCTTACTGCGGTGCTGCGGCTGCTCTGGCGGAAAGTCACAGTCCGCAGCCCCTTGGCCGAAGTCCAGGGTGGCTGGCTCGCCCTTGTTCCCGCCGGATACCAAGAGGCGGCGGATCAGCTCGAAGCGCGGATCCGGGTCCGTCTCGGGAAGTCTTTGGCGGAACTGGGCCTGGGGGCGGGACTCTCCCGCTGGCGCGAGGAACCCGCGGCACTGCCGAATATCGTCCGTGAATCCCGTTTGGCCGCTGAATCCGCTCTCTCGACCGGACCCGGCACGGTGGCGGGCTTTGGCAATCTTGACGTCGCGGCGGCCGCGACGTTCGTCGATGAGGACTCGGTCCTGCTCGTGGCCGAACTGACGCTGCCGCTGCTCATGGCCAGCCCGGACAGGGACCTCGTCATTGCGGCTGCGGGGGCCTTCCTCGACCACCACGGCTCCGTCAGCCTCGCAGCAAGCTCCCTTGACCTGCACCGGAACACCCTGCAGAGCAGGCTCAACCGTGCCCGCGAACTGGGCGTCCCCCTCGACATCCCAGCCAAGCTTCTGTCCGTCCATCTCATTCTCAGCACACTTCGCCGCTCAATCCACAGTAAAACGAGTTCCGCCAATCCCGGCACAAACCAGAAAGGACTCCCATGAGTTCCCAGTTCGACAACTTTGACGATGTCTATGCCGCCGCGCAGGAAAGGCCCGGCGTCATCCTGTTCACCGCTTCCGTCATCGCCGACGCAGGCACCAGCATGGCGCGCATCTATACGAGCCACCCAGGGGTCTACCCCGTCGGCGGAAGGAAGACCCTGGACGGGGACACCAACCCGGTGTGGCTCGAGCAGGTCCTCAAGGGCCAGCAACCGTTCCTTGGGGTGGACAAGGACGCAGTCCGGGCGTTCTTCTTCGACTCCGCAACCATTGAGTCGCTGGGTTGCGGTGCCATCGTCAACGTTCCAGTGGTAAGCAACGGAGAGACCATCGGATCCATGAACTTCCTTGCCCCCGAGGGTAGCTATGGTCAGTCATCGGTGGATGCTGCCGTGGAGATCGCCCAGCGCTCCGTGCCGCTGTTCGAACAAGCGCTCACCACCACCAACTAATCCTTCGCGGGCGGCCGCCAAGGAGCGGCGCCCGCGAAAACAGCTGAAAGGGCCTTCCACAAGTGACCAACACGACGCCGGGAACACTGACCGTCCGTAACGCCCTCATCTTCGATGGTGAGACCCGGAACCTGCTCGAAGGTTCCATCACCGTCCGCGAAGGCCGGATCACGGAAGTGGGGCGGGACGTGGAAGAGGCCGGAACAATCGTTGACGCCGGCGGCGGTACCGTGATTCCCGGGCTCATCGATGCGCATTTCCATGCCTATGCGCTCAGCTTGACTGCCGCCAAGAACGAAACAGGGCCCTTGAGCTACTCTGCGCTCGCAGGGGCCCGGCGACTCGAGGCGGCCTTGAACAGGGGCTTCACGAGCGTCCGTGACGTGGCCGGGGGAGACATAGGCCTTGCCAATGCCATCGACGAAGGCTTGTACGCAGGTCCGAGGTACTTCTTTACCGGACCTGCCCTGAGCCAGACAGGTGGCCACGGTGACATCCGGGCCGCGGACGACGGCGGTTGCTTCCATGGCGGCCACATGTGCGAAGTGGTGGACGGTGCGGATGAGCTGCTGCGGGCCGTGCGCAACCGCTTCCGCACCGGAGCCACGGCCATCAAGCTCATGACGTCCGGCGGAGTCATTTCCCCCGTGGACCCCATCAGGGTTCCGCAATACAGCTCGGCCGAAATCCGCACGGTAACGGAAGAGGCGTCCCGCCGGGGCAGCTATGCGACTGCCCACGCTTACTCGCCCGAGGCCATCCGTCATTCGGTGCTCAACGGGGTGCGCTGTATTGAGCACGGCAATCTGTTGGACGCTGAAACTGCCCGCTTGATGGCTGACCACGAGGTCTACCTGGTACCAACGTTGGCGACCTACGACGCGATGGCCCGGCGTGGCGAAGAAGTCGGTCTCACGGAGGTAGGGGCGGCCAAGAACCTGGAAGTGCTGAATGCCGGCCGGAACGCCGTCGAGCTGGCCCGCCACGCGGGAGTCCGGATTGGATTTGGTACGGACCTCATGGGGGAGTTGGAGGATGAGCAATTGGCCGGGCTCCGCCTGCAATGCGAAGCATTGGGTGTCTACGATGCGCTTCGCTCGGCAACATCGACCAACGCAGCCCTGTTGCGTCGCGATGACCTGGGCCGTATAGCCGAAGGAGCCTTGGGAGACTTGGTCATCCTGGACGGAAATCCCGTCGACGACCCGTCGGTGCTCTGGGACGAAAGCCGCACGCGTACAGTCATCAAGGCGGGACAGATCATCACAAGGCAGTAGCCAGCCGCGCACCGGGCTCCGAGGCCCGTGCGGTCCAACAGGCCACCGTCCCACCCGCCCACTAAGCTGTGGCCCATGGAAACAGTCGTCTGGTCCAAACCGGAAAAGGAGCGAGCAGGGACGCCGCTCCTCGTGATGATGCATGGGTACGGGACGGACGAACAGCGGATGGTGGATCTCTTTCCCCAGCTCCCCGAAGAATTCACCTGCGCCGCGCTCCGTGGGCCCATGCCGATCGGCGACCACTACGGCTGGTTCCTGCTGGACTACTTCCTGGCCAATGACTTTGCGGACGTCATCACCGCCACCAACAAGGTGTTCGCCTGGATTGACTCAGTCAAACGCAACCACAGCAGCGTGAGCCTCCTGGGCTATTCCCAAGGCATGGCCATGGCCAGTACGCTCCTGCGGCTTCGTCCGGAAGGCTTCCAAGCGACCGTGGGCCTCTCCGGATTTGTGCTGGAAAACGACCTCCTGGCGCTCAGCGAATCCTTCGGCTCGCCACCGCCTTTCTTCTGGGGCAGGGACAAAGCCGATCCCGTGATCTTCAATGATGCCATTGAGCACACGGCGGATTGGCTCGAAAAAAACGCCGCACTCACCGCGCGAACCTACCCCGGGATGGGGCACCGGATCGAGGCCCGGGAAATGGCGGATGTCAGCGCGTTTCTGAGGTTTTACGTCCTCCGTTGAGGTGAGGTCTGCGTCACATTCGGCGATGCTGGAAAACAACTCTTGATTGCCAAAATTGTAAGCGCTTACACTCTTCTTCGGCGGTGCAAGGATGTGGCGCTAAATCCAGAAGATGAAAGGGTTGAGGCCGTGTTGAATGGTTAAGGCTCACCGCGTGACAATCCAGGACGTTGCCGTCCTCTCGGGCTTGTCCATCTGCACCGTTTCACGCGCTCTGCGGAACCTGCCGAACGTGTCCGAAAAAGCGCAAGCCAAAGTCGCCGACGCCGTCGCCAAGCTCGGCTATAAGGCATCCTCCGCGGCAGCCCGCCTGGCCGGCGGAAATACCGGTTCCATCGCCATCATTGCTCCCACCGCCACCGCCTGGTTCTTCGCCCAGGCCGTCGAAGCGGCCGAGGAAGTGTTCGGAGACAGCGGTTTCGACACCGTCCTGGTGAGCCTGCGCGGCAAGTCGAGCGTCAAGCGGAAGATTTTCGGCGATCTCCTTGGGCTATCCCAACGCGTGGATGGCGTGCTGCTCCTCAACGTCGATTTGAGCGAATCCGAGGTTGCCCTCCTGGCGGCGTCCGGCCTTGCAGTTGCGAGCGTGGGGATGACTTCCGTACCGTGGGACAACGTAGGGATCGACGACGAACTTGCGGCTTGGCAGGCCACCTCACATCTGTTGGGGCTGGGCCATTGGGATCTGGCGGTGCTTTCCGGCCGTGAAACCCGGGAGAATTCCGTGCGGACGTCCAGCGACAGGCTCAAGGGATTCAGCCGGGCATTGAAAGACCATCACCTGACCGTTCATCCGGACTTGGTCATCAACTCGGACTCCACCATCGACGGCGGACGCAAGGCCATGAATGAACTCATTGCCCATCGAAGCCTTCCCACGGCGGTCTTTGCGGACTGTGACGAGGCGGCCTTTGGAGCCCTGATGGCCATGCGCGAGCATGGGCTGTCTGCGCCGAAGAATGTCTCCGTCATTGGAATCGACGACCACCCCATGAGCTGGTTCCTTGGACTGAGCACAGTGGCGCAGCCAGTGGCGGACCAGGGTGCCTTCGCCGCCAATCTGCTGGTGGACCGCCTCCAGAACGCCGACGCCCCCAACGAACCCTCCAACCATTTCCTTGACACGAAACTCATTGAACGCAAAACCACGCGCCGCCAGCGCTGAACGGACCACTCCACACCATGACTGATACCCGAGCAACCCAGAAGACCGCCTGGACGGGCGCTACTGCCCTCCTTTTCGACCTCGACGGCGTGCTGACGCCGACCGCCGTCGTGCATGAGCAGGCCTGGCAGGAACTCTTCGACGGCTACCTGGCCGAAACAGGGCATCCGGAGGGTTACCAGGAGAGCGACTACTTCGACCACATCGACGGCAAGCCACGCTTTGATGGAGTACGGGATTTCCTCACCTCCCGTGGAATCACCTTGCCGGAAGGACCCACAGACGACGATCCCGCCAACACGAGCGTGCAGGGCCTGGGCAACCGCAAGAACCGGATCTTCAACGAGATCGTGGATTCGCGCGGCGTCGAGCCTTACGCGGGCTCTGTCCGGTTCATCCACGCAGCCTTGGAGCTGGGACTCAAGCTCGCCGTCGTGTCCTCCTCCCGCAACGCGCCCGCCGTCCTGAAGGCGGCCGGACTGGATGGCTACTTCCCGGTGGTGGTCGACGGCCAGGTGGCGGCCGCCGTCGGGCTCCCCGGCAAGCCGGATCCCGCGACGTTCCGTTACGCGGCCGAGCTGCTGGACGTTCCGCCGGCAGGCTGCGTCGTCGTCGAGGACGCTGTGTCCGGCGTGCAGGCCGGGAGCGCCGGGAACTTCCGCGCGGTGATCGGGGTGGACCGGGGGGCCGGCCACCAGACCCTGCTCGACGCCGGCGCGACGTTTGTGGTCGACGACCTCGACGATCTTCTCTAAACAAGCCGTTTCACCAGAAACAGAAGGAACCCAACAGTCCCATGGCACTTATCAGCTCCGACCGGCTGCGATTCCCGTGCGAACCGTGGAAGCTCGTGGAGAGCATCCACGTTCCCGGTGACGCCGGTACGCTCGAAACCCTCTTCAGCCTCGGCAACGGCCACCTGGGCATCCGCGGCGCCCATTGGGCGGGAGCGGACGCCGAGCTCCCCGGAACGTTCATCAACGGTTTCCACGAAACGTGGGACATCAAGCACGCCGAGAACGCGTATGGCTTCGCCCGCATAGGACAAAGGATCGTGTACGTCCCGGATGCCAACAACTTCAACGTTGTCATCGACGGCGAACAGCTGAGCCTCGCCGAGTCGACGGTGCAGAATTACCGCCGAAGCATCGACTTCGCCACGGGCGTGTACGAGTGCGCCATCACGTGGGAGTGCCGTTCCGGCGCCATCGTCACCACGCTGGAGCGCCGCGCCGTCGGGATCGATTCCAGGGGTTCCCTGGGCATCGAGCTGAGCCTCATCGCAGATCGCCAGGTTTCCGCTGACATCACGTCCTTGGTGATCAACCGGCAGGACCAGCCTGTGGAGGACCACTCGGCCCACGACCCCCGCCGTTCCGGCCGCCACGCGGGCCGCGTTTTGCTCCCGCTCCACCTCCAGGGCTCCGACGGATCCCTGCGCATGGCCTGGGAGACCGCCGAATCCCGGCAGCGCATCGGCATGGCCGTGGACCATTGGATTTCCGCGGAAGTCCAGCCTTTCGAAACCGTGGTGGGGGAGGACGAGTCCACGGTCCGCTACGTCATGGCCGTGAATGAGGGCGAGACCTTCCGTTTGGAGAAGACCGTCAGCTACGTCGTGAAACGTGCCGACGCAAGCGCAGCGGAGCCCGGCGAGATCCTGGCTTCGGACGCCGAGTTGGGACTCGTGCCGTTCGACGCGCTCCTGGCCGAAGGCGCGGCCCACTACCGTGATTACTGGTCCGCAGCGGACATCACCATCGGTGGCCAGCCCGAACAGCAGCAGGCCGTGCGCTGGAGCCTGTTCCAACTTGCCCAGGCCACCGCGCGTGCCGGAGTCGCAGGCATCCCGGCCAAGGGCGTGTCCGGCTCAGGCTACGAGGGCCACTACTTCTGGGACCAGGAGGTGTACCTGCTGCCGTACCTGACGTACACCAACCCGGCCGCCGCCCGCCAAGTGCTGGAATCCCGCCACGCCATGCTTCCCGACGCCCGGATCCGGGCCAAGGAACTGAGCGTGGAAGGTGCGCTGTTCCCGTGGCGCACCATCAACGGACACGAGGCCAGCGCCTACTACGCCGCGGGCACCGCGCAGTTCCACATCGCCGCCGCCATAGCCTTCGCCACCAACCGGTACCAATGGGCCAGCGGAGACGCCGGCTTCCGCGCCGAAGTGGGCGCCGATCTGTTGATCGAAACGGCCCGCATGTGGGCCTCGCTGGGCTTCTTCGGCAAGGACGGCTTGTTCCACATCCACGGCGTCACCGGCCCGGATGAATACACGGCCGTGGTCAACGACAACCTCTACACCAACGTCATGGCCCGCTTTAATTTGCGGGCCGCCGCGGCACTGGAACACCCGGACGTCCCGGAGACCGAGCGGATGGTATGGCAACAGGCCGCCGCGCGCATGTCCCTTCCCTACGATCCGGACATGCAGATCTACAGCCAGGACAACGACTTCATGACCCTGGAGCCGTGGGACTGGTCCACGCCGCGGTCCAAGTACCCGCTGTTGCTCAACTTCCACCCGCTGGTGATCTACCGGCACCAGGTCCTCAAGCAAGCGGACACGGTCCTGGCGATGTTCCTGCAGTGGCAGGACTTCACGGCCGAGGAAAAGCAGCGCGCGTTCGACTTCTACGATCCCATCACCACCGGCGACTCCACCTTGTCCGCTTGCGTGCAGGGCATCATGGCGGCCGAAGTGGGCTACTCCGACGTCGCGCTCAAGCACTTCACCGAGGCCTTGTTCATCGACCTGGACAACACGCACAACAACACCGTTGACGGCGTCCACATCGCGTCCACCGGCGGCATCTGGAGTTCCTTGGTGTGCGGTTTCGCGGGTATGCGGGACCAAGGCCAGGTCCCGCACTTCGATCCGCGGTTGCCGGCCGAGTGGGACAGCTTGTCCTTCCGGCTCAAGATCCGCCGGCGGCTGTTGTCCGTGGAGCTGCGCCCCGGGTCCATCAGCCTTGCGCTGGTTCCGGATGCAGGTTCAGCGGCCGACGCCGGTACGGCACCTTTGGAGGTCAGCGTGCGCGGGGAGCGGGTCGTCGTCGGCGTCGAGACCGTCACGGTGCCGCTTGACGACGTGCCGGTCCCCGCACCGTCGGTCTTCCCGAGCCTCTTCCCGACGGCGGGACTTCCCGTGATCGGGAGCGCGCGGGTCTGATCCCAACGGCTCCCTACGCGGGACGAGGATGGGCATCTTCGTCCCGCGTAACGGGACCGCGCAGGAAGTCCTCGATCGCGTCCGCCGCTGCGGGCGCCCCGCCGGCACCGCGGACCCGTGCACTCATCGCCTCGAGGTTGCCGCGGATCGCCTCGTCGCCGCTGACAGCAATGACGGTTTCCCGGATCAGCTCGGGAGAGAGCCCTTCCTGTGGGAGGCGGCGTCCGAGTCCCAGATCCTCTACCCGGCGGGCATTTGCGCCCTGTTCGGGCTGCAGCGGGAAGGCTACCAACGGCACCCCGAAATAAAGCGCCTCCATGGTCGAGTTCATCCCGGTGTGGGAAACGAACGCATCGGCACGGGGTAGGACTTCCAGTTGCGGAAAGAAGGGGCGCACCTCAAAGTTTTCCGGGATCTCTCCCAGCTCGGACTCCTGGACGCGCTCGCCGATTGCCATGGCGACTTGCCAGTGCGTGCCTGCAAATCCGTCCAGGCACATCCTGAAGAAGTCCGGCCGGTCATTCAACGGCGTCGTGCCCAGCGAGACGAACAACAGAGGCCTGTCCTTCGTCCGCGGCTGCCAGGCCTCCTCTTCGTTGCCCCGCGCGCCAAGGCATGGCCCCACGAAATGGAACCTTGCATCGAAAGTCTCTCCCAAGGGCTGGAATTCCCTCGGGATGAAGGAGATGTTCAACGACGCCGGGGGACCTCCCATGAATTGCAGATGGCCTACGCCATGCTCGGCCGCGAATTCATTGATCCTCTGATTCGCCTGTTTCCATGCCTCGACCATCCTTGGCGGCGGCGGGCCCGGCATGAGATCCCGCATCGAGAAATGTTCATTGGTGGCATAGCTCGGAAGCAACGCAATATCGGGCAAGGCCAGCTTCGCTGCAGCCATCTTCCCCGAGAGCGTCATGGCGTCGTAGCACAGCCCATCCGGCGGATCCTCGCCTAGCCGGGCCAGCAGGGCCGGGAATTCTTCCGTTGCACCCTTGAGGATCCGCTCAAGAAGTCCCGCCATCATTCCGGACGGCATTCCGGCGAACATCCCCGCCATCGGTGCCGGTGCCGGACCGCCTCCTGCCGGGCTGCCATCAGTGGAACGCCCGCGCGGAGGGAGGAAGGCCGCCAGGTCCTCTCCACTGGGAAAGAATGCGGCGCCGGCGGATTCGACCGCCTTCGCGTACTTCGCGGACGTCGCATAGGTGACCCGGTGTCCTCTGCGAACCAGCTCGGCAACCACTGGCAACGTCGGGTTCACATGGCCCGCTGCGGGCAGACAAATGAAGGCTATGTGCACGCAGCCAGTCCTAACTGATCACGGGACACCGGATGTTTCATTTGGAAAGGTCGGTGCCATGGACGCTGCGCCGGCGCGATTTCAGCCCGGTCTCCAGCTTGGTCCGTACCTCGCGCTTCACGCGGGCCGCAAGCTCGGTCTCATGCATTTCCAGGAACGTTCGGACGGCGCGCGGATCCCACGGCACCAAGGACCGCAATGCCCAGCTGACTGCCTTGACGACGGTGTCGTCCCGATCGTTGATCAAGAGGCCGACGACGCCGAGCGTCCGTTGCGTATCCCCTGTTCCCCAGCGTGACCTCGTGTTGAGCACGGTGGTGGAGACAAGCGCTATGCGCCGCCACCAGTGGTCCGGGCTCCGCGCCCAGCGGTCGACATTGGCGTCCGAGATGAGCCCCTCGCGCCACGCGGGTCCCACCAGTACGGTCGCGAAAGCATCGGCCTGGCCCCAAGTAGAGATGCCTTCTCCCAGGTGTTCAAGCCGGGCCGGCGTGAGTTCAGCGAAAGCCGCCCGATGGGCATTGATGAACTCCCATCCCTCCCAATCAAAGCCGGCTTGCACAAGCCCTTCGGCCAGACTGAGTACGACGGCGGCGTCCATCGTGGCGATTTCCGCGGAAACCCTGCGGCGGACGGTGCGGAAGCTCGCGGCGTCGTGCTTCTCCAAAGCGCGCAGTTCCTCGAGGACGCGCGCCAACAATTGCCCCGGTTGGGTATCCCCCGGGGAGACGAGTACCCCGTGCGAAGACACTTTCAAGCCCCCGATTTCGCAGGCTGAAGGCTACTATGCGGGAGCGTCGTCGGTATCCGGCCCTTCGGCAGGTTCCTGGCTGTGAAGGCCGGTATCGTGGGGCACCCAGCCCTCGGTTTCCCCTTCGGCAGGGGCGTCGCTGTGATGGCGGACCTCGTTGGGATCTGCTGTCTTGCTCATTCCGGATACTCCCTGTCCTTCGTTGGACTGTTCCCGCGAACGCCTTAAAGTCTACGCCGGGACAGGGGCGTGTGGCCTAGGCTAGGCAAGGAACTACCGAACGAATTCAACGGCTGAATGCAGAGGTGAAGAATGGCAAAGCGACCCAACCAAGCAGTAAAGATTGCGCAGGAAACGGCCCACAACGCCATGTTCGACGCCAGTGGCAATGCAAAACCCGGTGTCCACAACGTGCTGCTCCGGGCCGTCGAGGTCCAACGTCCCCTTGTCCTGGCCAACCTGCGCCGCCTGCAACGCAAACACCCGCAGGCCACCGCGGCGCAGCTGGCCGCCAAACTGGAGCGCGACTACCTTGCCGCAGTCACTGGCGGGGGTGCCGCCGTCGGGGCAACCGCCGTCGTGCCCGGTATCGGCACCGCAGCCTCGCTGGGACTGTCCGCGGTTGCCACCATCGGCTTTCTGGAAGGGACCGCGCTGTACGCCGCTTCCCTGGCCGAGCTCCACGGCATCCGCCTGACCGATCCGGACCGGGCACGAACCATGGTCATGGCCATCATGCTCGGCGAGGAAGGCACCGCCCTGTTGGGTGCGCTGAGCGGACAATCGCTCGGCAAGGGCAAAGGTGTCACGCAGGCCTGGGGCAAGACCCTCACCAAAAAGGTGCCCGGCGGAGGATTCGGAGTCGTTCGCGACGCCATCCAGCGCGCCTTCCTCAAGCGACTCGTCCAGCGCCAAGGCGCAGCTTTCCTCGGCCGTGCGCTGCCTTTCGGCGTGGGAGCCGTGGTGGGCGGAGTCGGAAACCGCGTCATGGGCCGTGCCGTAGCGGCCTCGGCGAGGGAAGCATTCGGTCCTATGCCGGACATCATCCCGGGCGAGCTGCTTCCAGCCGCCCGGCAGAACGCGCTGGAAGGCGGAAATAGTGGATCTCAACGCTGATTCGGGGGAGTCGTTCGGCTCCTGGACCATGGGGAACGACGCTTCAATGTTCCGGATTGTCAGCAGCGCCAACGTGGCGTGCGGCTTCCACGCCGGAGATCCGGTGACCATGCTGGACAGCTGCCGTGCCGCCTTCGAGCTCGACGTCAGGGTCGGCGCCCACGTGGGCTACCGCGACCTGCACGGCTTCGGCCGCCGATCGATGGACATGTCCTTCGATGAGCTCTTCGGCGACGTCCTTTACCAGCTCGGTGCCCTGGACGGCATGGCCCACGCAGTGGGCGCCTCCGTGGACTACGTCAAACCCCACGGTGCCCTGTACAACAGGATCGTCAACGACGTCGAGCAGGCCGAAGCGGTGGTGGCCGCGATTCACGCCTACGATCCCGGACTACCTGTCCTTGGCCTGCCGGGCTCCGCACTGTTGCGCCTGGCCGAGGAATCCGGGCACCCGGTGTTCCGGGAGGCTTTCGTGGACCGCGGCTACATGCCGGACGGATCGTTGGTGCCGCGCTCGCAGGATGGCGCAGTGGTCCACGACCCCGCCGCGGTAGTTGAGCGGGCCGTGCGCTTTGCCGTACGGGGCGAGGTGTTGGCTGTGGACGGCACGGTGGTGCCGGTGAATCCCGATTCATTGTGCATCCACGGTGACACCCCTGGCGCGGTCGAACTGGCTGCGGCGGTGCGCGCTGGCCTTGAGGAAGCTGGTGTGGAGATTGAATCCTTCGCTTGAGGTTCTGCCCTGCGGCGACAGCGCCTTCTTGGTGGAACTGCCGGAGCTTGCCGCTGTCGTCGCGTACTACCGCGGGCTGACCGGGCCCGGCGCGTCAGCCGGCGTTTCAGCGCCGCAGGGGATTATCGACGTCGTGCCGGCCGCCCGCACCGTGCTCGTCACCTTCGACCCCGAGACGATCCGCCCCTCGGAAGTCCGCGACTGGCTGGAGTCCGCAAAACCGGCAGAGGGGATCTCCGGCTCGGGCAGCGAAGTGACCATCGAGGTCTCCTACAGCGGCCCCGACCTTGCGGAGACGGCACAGTTGCTCGGCATGAGCGAGGCCGAAGTGGTCAAGCTTCACACCGGCTCGGCGTGGACAGCCGCCTTTTCCGGCTTTGCGCCCGGCTTCGTCTACCTGGTCACTACGCATGAGCGGCTCCGCGTTCCGCGTCGGAACACTCCACGCACGGCCGTGCCGTCTGGCTCTGTTGGCCTTGCAGGCGAGTTCAGCGGCGTCTACCCGCGATCCTCTCCAGGTGGTTGGCAACTGATCGGAACCACGACGGCGGCCCTATGGGATCCGTCCAAGGCCGAGCCCGCGCTGATCCGGCCGGGTGACCTGGTCCGGTTCGTGGAGGCCTGATGGGGATCGTTGTAGTGAACCCTGGCCCCCTCACTCTTGTGGAAGACCTTGGCCGGCAGGGTTGGGCTTCCTTGGGGCTGAGCCCTTCCGGTGCCCTCGACCGGCAATCACTTCGCCTCGCCAATCTGCTGGTGGGGAATCCTGTGCAGGCGGCCGGATTGGAGATATTGCTGGGCGGGCTTCGCCTGCGGTTCGTCACGGCGTCGACAGTCGCGGTGGCAGGCGCCGAGGGAATCGTGACACTCAACGGTGCCGAGATTCCGCTCAACCAAGCCGTGCGGGTGGCTCCGGGTGCGGTACTGGACTTCGGTGCTCCGCTGTTCGGGCTGCGATACTACCTCGCAGTGCAGGGCGGCATCGATTCCCCCAAGCTCCTTGGTTCAAGCAGCACGGACATGCTCTCTGGTGAAGGTCCCGCACCGTTGACATCAGGTGCGCAGTTGGGAACCGGACACGTTTCCGCAGGCAACGGCCTGGTTTCTGGAGCGGGTTCCGGGACCGTTAACAACGCCCATCCCCTCCCTCCCATCCGCCGCGCTCCTGATCCTGGGCGCGCCATCACAGCCCGCGTGGACCGCGGCCCCCGTGCGGACTGGTTCGACGACGACTCCTGGCGCCGCCTTGTCAGCCAGGAATGGACGCTGTCGCCCGACTCCAACAGGATCGGTGCCCGGCTGGTGGGCCGCCCGCTGACCCAGACCCGGCTCGAGGAACTGCCCAGCGAAGGCATGGTGCTCGGCGCACTTCAAGTGCCGCCGTCGGGCCTTCCCACGGTATTCCTGGCTGATCATCCCGTGACGGGTGGCTACCCCGTGATTGCCGTGGTGCGTCGCACGGACCTGGACTTGTTAGGCCAAGCCCGCCCCGGCCAGAGGATCCGGTTCCTGGACTGAGGGTCCGCCTCCACCGGACATCCGCCTTGCTGCCTGCCGGGTGCCCACGTTGGACATGCGCCGCCTTCGCCGCGAGGAGTGGACATGTCGGGATTATGTCCACTGGCCAGGGGCAGGGGTGGGCATGTCCCTTCCTGACTGCCCCTGACTGCCGGAAGCCCACGCTGGACATGCGCCTTCCTGGGTACGTGGAGTGGACATATTGGCATTATGTCCGTTGCTTGCTGCAAGCGGTGGGCATGTCCCTTGCTTGGTGCCGGCCGAACCCCGTCAGCCGAACACCAGATGCGCCACGGCGAAGATTGCCAGCCCGGCCAGTGACCCCACCACCGTGCCGTTGATGCGGATGTACTGCAGGTCCTTGCCGACCTGGAGTTCGATCTTTTGCGAGGTTTCCTCGGCATCCCAGCGCGCCACGGTGTCCGTGATGACCCCCGCGATGTCCGAGCGGTACGTTTTGACGAGGTACCCGGCAGCGTCACCGATCCAGGCATTGACCTTGCCGGCCAGCTCGTCATCGCTGACAAGCCGCGAACCGAAATCCCGGACGGCGCTCTTGAAACGCTGCGTCAATTCGCTGTCCGGATCGTCGACGGCGGTGAGCAGCGCGTTCTTGATGGTGCCCCACGTGCGGGAGGCAAGTTCCCGGACCTCGGGATCGCCAAGGACTTGGGTCTTGATTGCCTCGGCCCGGGCAATCATTGCAGGATCGTGCTGAAGATCCTGGGCAAGATCGCCGAGGTATGTATCGATCGACTGGCGCACTTGATGATCGGGATCCTGCTGCACCGCCTTGATGAACTTGGCGATTTCGTTGTAGACCCGGTCGCCCACGATGTCATCCACGAAGGACGGAACCCAAAGCGGCGAACGGTCGGACACGAGCCGGTTCACCGTGGAATGGTTCGCTTCCACCCAATCCGCCGCCCGGTCGACCAGCAGATCGACGAGCTTGTGGTGGTGGCCCTCGGCAAAGATCCGTTCGGCCATCCGGCCCACGGGCGGTCCCCAGGGCGGCGTGAGCAGGTGCTTGCGGACCATGCCCTCGATCACTGCCTGGACGTCGTCGTCGTTCAGCACGGTGAACGCTCCGCGGATCAGTGCTGAACCTTCCTTGGCGATACGCTCCGGGCCGCCCGGGGAAGCGAGCCACTTGCCAGCTTTCCGTGCGATGTCCACGCTCGCGAGCTTCTCCTGCACCACCTGCTCGGACAGGAAGTTGGTCTCAACGAATTCCCCGAGTGAGGCGCCGATCTGGTCCTTGCGCCGCGGAATGATGGCCGTGTGCGGGATTTTCAGGCCCATGGGGTATTTGAACAACGCAGTGACGGCAAACCAGTCGGCCAACGCTCCCACCATGCCGCCCTCGGCAGCGGCCCGCACATATTCCAGCCATGGATACTGCCTCTGCAAGGCGAAAGCGCCGGTGAAAACCACCGCCATCACAATCAGGAGCGCGAGCGCCACCGATTTCATCCGACGCAGGGCAGCGGCCTTTTCGGCGTCACCGTCTCGTTGCCCGACGCCGGCCGCAACCGTGGAGCTGTTCCCGGCACCTGTGTGCCGGGCCGCCTCCATGGTCGGGTCGCTATTGCTGTCCGTCACCGGGATTTGTTCAGAGTTCACCTGCATGTGCCCAGCGTAGCCCCGTCGCTGTCATGGGCGTGGGCTACCGTATCCCCATGACGAATGACGAGCCCGGTCGCCCGGACCAAAGCACGGAGCAAAACACGCGGCCCATGGTCTACGCCCACCGCGGAGCGAGTGCCGCATTTGCGGAGCACACGCGCGCAGCATACTTGAAGGCGATCGCCGACGGCGCCGATGGCGTCGAGTGCGACGTCCACCTGACCCGGGACCAGCACGTTGTCCTGCTTCACGACGCAAATTTGGACCGTACCTCGGACGGCACCGGCCCCGTGGCTGAGAAGACGCTCGAGGAACTGCGGCAGCTGGATTTCTCCTCCTGGAAGGGCGCCCGGATTCCGGACCAGTACGGCGCAAAGTCGGACCAGCTGCTGACGCTCCCGCAGTTGCTGGACATCCTGCGCGATGCCGGCAGGACAATCGGCCTGTCCATTGAGCTCAAGCACCCGAGCCCGTACCAGCTCAAGCTTGAAGACCGCGTGCTCGAGCTTCTGCGCAGCCAAGGCTGGAACGCAGAGACGTCCATGCTGGACAACATCCAGGTTTCCTTCATGAGTTTCAGCCCGGATTCGGTCAAGCACCTGCTCCGGTTCGTTCCCGCGGAGCACATCTGCCAGCTGGTGGACGACGTCACGGTGGAGGAAATCCGCGATGAACTGGGCCTGGGCGTCATCACCGGGGGAGCGGTGGCCAACGTGATGAAGGCAGCCCAGCAGGAAGGCGAGCGGATCCTGGACGACTGCGAGGTGGGACTGGCCGGCCCGGGCATCGACTACGTCCGCAAGCACGCCCGCACCGTCCAGCGATGGCTTGAATCTGGCCGCCGCTTCCGGGTGTGGACCGTCGACTCGGAGAACGATGTGGCCCTCTGCCAAGGCCTTGGCATCCACGAAATCACCACGAACAAGCCGGCGCAGGTCCTGGCCCAACTTTAGGGCAGCCCAACTGACTCGCAGTTGTTGTCGTTCTGGGCCCTCAGAACGACAACCACTGCCAGTCAGATGACCGTGTTGCTCAGGGTTCCGATGCCGCCCAGCGTGATGTCCACCCGGTCGCCGGGCTGGACAGCCACGAAGGTGTTCGGGGCTCCCGTCATGATGATGTCTCCCGGCTCCAGGGTCAGCCACTCGGTGACGTAGACAAGGCAATCCGTGATGGAGGACGGCAGGTTGAAGGAACCGGACCGGGCCTTGACCTCGCCGTTGACCACAACCTCGGTGCTGACGTTGTCCGGGTCCTCGATCCCGGTTTCGATCCACGGTCCGAGCGGCGTGTAGTTGGTGCCGGACTTGCCTTGGAAGAGCTTTTCGTCGACCTGGTTTTGGTCCACATTGGTGACGTCGTTGACCACTGTGTAGCCCAGGACGTGGCTCAAGGCGTTCGCAGCTGTGAGCTTCTCTGCCCGCTTCCCGATGACGGCGGCCAACTCGCCTTCCACGTTCACCGTACCCGCGTTGCGCACAGCCACGATGTCGTCACCGGGGCCGGCGATGCTGTGGACCGACTTGTGCCAGGCCTGGATGGGCAGCGCGTGGTTGTTGTTCCCCAGGTTGTGCCCGATTCCGAGCACCACCGAAGGCCGCACCGGGGCGAGGAACACGGCGTCGTCCGCGGAACTGGATTCTCCGGTAAAAGAAAGGACCTCGGCAAAGGGATCCTCGATGTGGTCCCAGCTTTGGTCGCGCAAGACTGCGTGCTTCGGGCCGGAAGGGGTCTGTAGTCGGGCGATGCGCATGGAACTCCTCGTTGAATTACTTGGCGGTGGACGGTGCGGGGCACGGCCTCAAGAAAAAAGATACATCATACTGAACTTAGTCCAGCATTCTGAACGACCCGGAAACTGTGTTGCTTTGCCCGTCAGCACCCGGTTACCGCGCCGGGCAGGGCTGTGGTTGCATGAAGACATGCCTTTTTCATGGTCCGCCCGGACAACCCAGACAATCTCCGCGGCGGCCATGAGTGCACTGTTACTCGTGAGCGCCAGAAAGCATTTCCAGCAGCCGAAGTTCTTCGCTCCCGTCGTCCCGGACTATCTCTGCCGCGAGGACTATGCGGGCGAAGACACCGAACTCGACGTGGGCCAAGTCAGAGCCAAGGCGACCGCACCGCGGAACGGCGCCTTGGCGGTCATGTCCCGGGAGGAATGGATTGCGGTGAGCGGACTGCTTGAGGCGGCGGCCGCCGTCGGGCTCCTCATCCCTCCCACGCGAAAGGCCGCAGCCTGTGGCGTCACGCTGATGTTCACGGCATTCCTCGCCGGCCACGTCGACGCGCTACGCCGCGCATACTCTGCTGCCGGGACCCCGTCCGCGCGGCGGATTCACACGCTACGCCTGCCCTTGCAGGTCCCCTTGATCCTGTGGGCTTGGAGTTTGGCCGGAGCGAAACGGGCCGCATGAAACTCCTCGAATCCCCGGCGGTGAAGGTGGGCCTCTCCATCAGCATCGCAACAGGCCTCTACGGCATCTCCTTCGGGGCGTTGGCCTCGGCGTCCGGGTTCAGTTTCTGGCAGACCATGGCGTTCAGCCTCCTCATGTTCAGCGGAGGCTCCCAGTTCGCCTTCATTGGCGTCGTGGCAGGCGGCGGTTCAGGCATTGCCGCCATGACTGCCGCCGCGCTGCTGGGCTTGCGCAACGGCATCTACGGGATGCAGATGAACGCACTGTTGCGCCCCGGCGGTTGGCTCAAATACCCGCAAGCCCACATCACCATCGACGAATCCACGGCCACCGCCTCTGGCCAGGGCGACCCGGATGAACAGCGCCGTGGCTTCTGGACCGCCGGCGTGGGGATCTTCGTGCTGTGGAACATCTTCACGGCGTTCGGTGCCCTGGCCGGCGACGCCTTGGGCGATCCCAAGCAGTGGGGGCTCGACGGCGCCGCCGTGGCAGCGTTCCTGGGCCTGCTTTGGCCGCGGCTCAAGGGCCGTGAGCCGTGGGCGATTGCCGCGGCGGCCGCCTTGGCAACCATCATCGCGGTCCCGTTCGTTCCGGCGGGCGTGCCCATCCTCGTGGCCGCCGTCGTGGCCGGGGCCATCGGCTGGTTCAGCCACGGACTCAGTGACGAAGGCATGGAGCCCGACGTCGATCCCTACCCGCACGGTCATTCAAGCGCGGACCCTGCCAGCCGCGAAAGGACCGCCGAATGAACCTCTGGCTCTGGATCCTTATCGCCTGCGGACTGGCGTACCTCACAAAGCTTTCCGGCTATTTCGTGCCGGCGAAACTGCTGCGGAGTCCACGGATGATGCGCGTGGCCGGCACCATGACCATCGGCCTGCTGGCGTCCCTGACCGTCGTCAACGCTGTGGCATCCGGACAGTCCCTGGCCTTCGATGCCCGGCTCGGTGCACTGGCGGCGGGGGCCGTCGCGCTGTGGCTTCGGGCCCCGTTCCTTGTGGTGGTCATCGTCGGATCGGCGGCTGCCGCCTGCCTGCGGCTGCTCGGCTGGCGCTGAACCGCCACAGGCGGTTCCAGCCGCCGCTGCGGCGCGCAACGCCGTCGGGCGCCGGTTACTGGAAAGTCATCCCGGGGATGGGGGTTTGCTGCGGCAGCGGGCGCGACGGGCGTTCAGTGCGGATGGCGTCCTCAAGCAACGCAACAGGCCGTTCCCAAGCGCGGGACCCCGGCTCCATGGTGTCGACGGCGCCGATGAGCATGGCAACAAGGCGCACCATGTCCTCGATGGAAATGTCCCGGCGCAGCGAACCCTGGCCCTGGCCGCGGCTAAGCAGTTCAGCCATGGAATCGATCAAGCCGCCAGTGATGCCGACCAGGAGTCCGCGGCGGCCGGCGACGGCGCCAAGCAGGTTCGCATCTTCGCTGGCAACCTGCACCACGGCGTCGATCACGTTGATGAGCCCGACGGCGGCATCCATGCCCGCGAGGGCATCTTCCACGACCGGGTCCACATGAAGCCTGAGTTGCCGCGACAAGGCGGCCAGGACGAGTTGTTCTTTGTCGGCGAAGTTGCGGAACAAGGTAGCCGGGCCAACACCTGCGGTGGTGGCGATGGTCTGGAGGGGAACCTCCGGGCCCAGTTCGCGGAAGCACTGGCGCGCTGCCGTGATGATCTTGTCTACATTGCGCGCAGCATCAGCTCTAAGTGGCTTGCGTTCCAAGGGCCGGTCCATGATGCTCACAGTAGCAACGGAGGGGCTCCAATCACTTTTGTGACATTCTTGCGCGTGAAAGACTGGATTCATGTTGCTTGCCTTTTCAGTTGCCCCGTCCGGCCAGCCCGCTGCTGGCACCGTATCCGTTGATGGCTCGGTGCACGACGCCGTTGCCGAGGCCGTGAAGATCGTCCGCGAATCCGGGCTCCCCAACCAGACGGACTCGATGTTCACCACCATCGAGGGCGAGTGGGATGAGGTGTTCGACGTCGTCAAGCGCGCCACCGAGGCCGTGGGCAAGTACGGAAGCCGGGTGTCCTTGGTGATCAAAGCCGATATCCGGCCGGGATACACGGGGGAACTAACGGGCAAAGTCGAGCGGCTGGAGAACGCGATCAACAAGGCAGGCGAATAGTCCACGACGTTCTGCACGTCGATCTTCGCTTAGGAAATGTGCCGGGACCAGAAGGTGTCCAGTGCCCAGTTTTCGGGCACGCCCATCCCTGCGAGGTTCATCCGCGGGCGGGCGCTGACGAGACTATGGAGGCGTCGCGCCCAGCTGCTGCGCGGTGATACTGCGTCGAGCACGGACTGCAACGAGACTAGGACGGGATAGAGGCGCTTCCTCGACCGCTCCGGCAGGGCGTCCTCACCCCTCAGCCAGGAGACTGCGGGCGTGGTCGGGATTGCGGGGTAGACACCGAGGCCGACGTTCCACAGACGCCCGTGGTGCGCGCAGATGTTCCGTACGCGGACATAGCTCTGCAGCCAAGACTCCAGCACCGGTGCAGTTAGGCCGATGCTCCTCGCGACCGCGGTCCGATCGGAGCGCAGACCCAGGTTGCGGTACACACTGCTGAGTTGGCCGATGGTCAGCGTCTCCACCATGAGCCATGATGGCGGCAGGTCGGGCGAGCCGTAGGTTGTTAGGTAGTGCTCGAGAGCCGAGCGATGGACAAGCGGGTCCTCGGTCGCATCCGGGGACCCACGCAGTCGCTCCGCGCACGTGTCTCTGACGATCCGCAGCAGCCCCGCGTGCCTGTCGCGGTGTTGGAACCGCGCTGAGTCCATGTACCAGTGCGGATCCCCGTACGTTGTCGACATGTGGTCCGTGAGCGCCGCGCGCACGGCGATCTCGACGCGCTCCAGCGCATCCATGACCAGCAACCGGAGCGCGCGGTCGAACGCGTAGAGGTCGAGCACGTCATCGAACGCGGCCCCCGCTCGGAAAAGGTGATCGGGCCGCCCCTGCTGGAAGGGAATCGTGTACGGCGAGAGTCGGTAGTAGCCGATATGCCGCAGGTACCTGGCCGCCCTGCTGGCATCGGGGATCCGCAGCCCGCGCTCGGAGAGTCGGCCCACGAGCTCGTCGAGCGTCATCGGCGGCTTGGTGTAGCTGAACCGGCCGCGTGGACGCGGTGGTCGGGACATCGGCACTCCTCTTGGCCCGTGGCAAAGAAAATCCCCCAAGTGCGCATCGTGGAGAGGCGTGGGGGATGTAGTGCGGCCAGTGTAGCACGGTCATCGAGTTGACAAGATGTGCCTCCGCATAACAAATCTTGCTATACCGCCCGGAATTGAACCAGCGAGTGCGTCCTCCTATGGCCGGTCCTTCCCTCCGCCCGTGCCCGGTGCCAGACTTGGGCCATGTTTGAACACAAGGCCCAGCCTGGTTGGGTGGCCGTCGAGGAATACTTGTCCACCGCCGTCGTCCGCCCGAACGCCGCGCTCAAACACGCGGTGCAGTCCGCCCTCGACGCCGGGATGCCGCCTATCGAAGTAGCGCCCAACGCCGGCAAGCTCCTCAAGATGCTGGTGCAGCTGTCCGGTGCGCGGCGCGTGCTGGAAATCGGTACCTTGGCCGGCTTCAGCGCGATCTGGATGGCCCAGGGACTGCCCGACGACGGCCGGCTGGTCACGTGCGAATACCTCCCGAAACACGCTGAAATCGCCCGTGCGAACGTGGACATGGCCGGGATCGGCCACAAGGTAGACATCCGGATCGGCCCGGCGTTGGAGACCCTTGCGGCGCTGGCCGAAGATCCCGAGCGTGACGGGCCTTTCGATTTCGTCTTCATCGACGCCGACAAGGAGAACGACTCCAACTACCTGGACTGGGCGATCCGGCTCGGGAGGCCGGGCACGGTGATCGTGATGGACAACGTCATCTGGGAGGGCGCCATCCTGGATCCGTCCATGGATGAAGTGAACGCTCCGGGCATCGTCGGGGCACTGGAGATGATGGGCAAGGACCCGCGCCTCGACGCGACGGCAATCCAGACGGTCGGATCCAAGGGATGGGACGGCTTTGCGATAGCCCGGGTGGTGTGACGCTAGGCTGTGCCAATGGAATTCACCCTTCGTCCGGCCACGGTGGACGACGCCGAGCCCCTGACACGAATGCACGTGGCTGCCTGGCGGGAAAGCTACGGGCACCTCTTGCCTGAGGAGTTCTTCGCTCTCCATGAGGCCACCATCAACACGCGGATCGAGAGGCAGCGGGAAGCCTTGGCGGGCTCGTACAAGCCGATGCTCGCCCACGACGCCGACGGCGCCTTGGTGGGCATCGCCTTCGCCCGCGAAGCACCGGATGAGGACCGGCCCTGCGAGCTGCAACTGCAGGTGATCTATACGTTGCGCCGCGTGCACGGTTTGGGCGTGGGGCAAGCATTGGTCGACGCCGTGATCGGCAACTCGGCCGCGTTCCTTTGGGTGCTTGAAGACAACCCGCGGGCCCAGGCTTTCTATCGCAAGAACGGCTTCCGGGCCGACGGAACACGTCAGCTCCTGCCGCCGGAATGGCACGAACTACCGGAAATCCGGATGGTGCGTTCCGCCGTCGGGGGCTGAACGCAAGGCGGCTGCGTCAACTAGGGTTGAAGCATGACCGGAAGAAGGCAGCTGTAGTGGCGAAGCGTGGCAAGGGCAGGGGCGCCGGGCAAGCTGCCGGGGTCATTGAGGTGCCCGCGGGCACGAAGCCGAACGGTCCCGTGGAGGGCGTTTACTACATCGACACCGGCGACTGCGAACTCGTCGCCGACCCGGACAACTCCAACGGCTGGCTCCTGAAGATCAACGGCGTCATGAGCTCGCACATCGATGTGGCAGAGCCGCTGTTCCTGGACTTCGAGTACATGCGCTGGATTGCGGCCCTGGTGGAATCCAAATGGCCGCCCGAGTCCAGGCCGAAGCTTCGTGCCCTGCATCTCGGCGGCGGAGCATGTTCCCTGGCCCGGTACTTCCACGCCGCCTACCCGGATGCACGCCAGGTGGTGGTGGAGCTCGACGGCAAGCTGGCCGAATACGTGCGCGGCTGGTTCGACCTCCCGAAGGCCCCGCTGCTTCGAATCCGTGTGGGCGAAGCCAGGGAAGTCACGGAAGGCCTCACTCCGGACACCCGCGACCTCATCATCCGGGACGTTTTTGCCGGCGCTTTCACTCCAAGGGCGCTCACAACGCGCGAATTCAACGATCACGTACAGAGGGTGCTGGCTCCGGGCGGGCTCTATGTGGTGAATTCCGGAGATTCCCCGGACCTCAAGAACGCCCGCGAAGACGCCGCCACGATCGCAGACACCTTCGCGCACACCATGATCATTGCCGACCCCGCGATGCTCAAGGGCCGGCGGTACGGAAACATGATCATGGCCGGCAGCCACGAGCCCTTCGGCGACGATCCCCAACTGGCCCGGAAGCTGCTCGGCGGGGCGGTTCCCGCGCATATCTGGAACGATGCCAAGGTCCGGGCATTCGCCGTCGGCGCCCAGATCCGGCACGACCCCCGGCCAGCAATCTGACCCGGGCTTGTATGTGAGCGAGCGTCGGCCGGGGAGGGCTTGTATGTGAGCGAGCGTCGGCCGTGGAGGGCATCTCAGCGGCGGGCCAGCAGCAGCTCGCGGTGGGCGGCCGTCTCCTCCTGCAGGGCGTGCACGACCGCGGCAACGGCGGGGCGGCGCATCGAATCGGGCCTCAGGACCATCCAGTAGGGGAGCAGCTCCGCGAAATCCGAGGGCAGCAGCCGCACGAGGTCCGGGTGCCGGTCCGCCATGAAGCACGGCAGGAAGCCGATGCCGGCCCCGGCACGCGTCGCCTCCACATGGACGAAGACGTTGGTGGAGCTCAGGCCGTCCCGCATGGACGGGACCAGCCGGCGTGGGGCATCGAGGTCGTCCACTTGCAGCATGGAGTCCACGAAATAGACCAGCTGATGCCGCGTCAACTCGTCCACTGTGGCGGGCACGCCGTGAAAGGCCAAGTACTCGCGCGAGGCGTACATTCCCAGCATGTATTCGCCCAGCAGCACAGCCTCGGCCCGGTGCACCTGGGGTTCGCCCACCACCACCTCGAGGTCCAGGCCGGAACGCTGCTGAAGCGCCCGGCGGGTCACGGTGATGATCTCCACGGTGAGGCCGGGATGCGATCGCCGCAAGCGCGCCACGGCCGGTGCCGCGATGTACGCGCTGAAACCGTCGGTTGCTGTCATGCGTACGACGCCGGCAATGGGGTCCGGCGCGCGGTCCTCCGGTCCCAGCGTGCCTACCGCCGCTTCAATCCGCTCCGCCACGCCCACGGCCTCGGCTCCGAGCTCTGTGATTTCCCAGCCACCTGCCGCCCGCGCGAGGACCCGCCCGCCGAGCGCCTTCTCGAGCGCGGCGATCCTGCGGGAAACGGTGGTGTGGTTCAGGCCCAGGGCTTGGGCCGCCGTCGTGAACTTCCCTGAACGTGATACCGCGAGGAGGACGAGAAGGTCGTCGGGATTCGGATTCATATCTGCAATTCTGCACACACTTGGTGCCATTTTGGTTATTGAAGCACCGAAGTTGTGCGGCAATACTCATTGGAGCATTTCGTGTTGTGGATCACAGCACGTGTCAGCGTGGACACTAAGGAGATGGACATGAGCGTAGGACAACGCTCCGCAGCAGGCGCAACTGGCAACGGGCCAGGAAACAAGGGCGCAGGCCTCAAGAAGATCGTCGCCGCCTCGATGGTGGGCACCGTGGTGGAATGGTACGAATTCTTCCTCTACGCCACCGCCGCAACGCTGGTTTTCGGCAAGTACTTCTTCCCGCCCACCGGCAACGAGCTCGACGGCATCATCCAGGCGTTCCTGACGTACGCGGTGGGCTTCGTGGCCCGGCCCCTGGGCGGCATCGTCTTTGGCCAGATCGGCGACAGGCTCGGCCGCAAGCCCACCCTGCAGCTCACCATCGTGATCGTCGGCGTGTCCACCTTCCTTATGGGCTGCCTCCCCGGCTTCGCCAACTTGGGTTACTGGGCGCCGGCCATGCTCGTCGCACTCCGCTTCATCCAAGGCTTCGCGCTGGGCGGCGAATGGGGTGGCGCGGTGCTGCTGGTGGCGGAACACAGTCCCAAGGAGTCCCGCGGATTCTGGTCAAGCTGGCCGCAGGCCGCGGTTCCCGTCGGCAACCTCCTGGCCACGCTGGTCCTCTTCATCATGTCCACGACCCTCAGCAGCGCAGCGTTCCTGGGCTGGGGATGGCGTGTGGCCTTCTGGCTCTCGGCGGTGATCGTCTTCGTGGGCTACTACATCCGCACCCACGTGACCGAGGCCCCGATCTTCCTTGAGGCGAAGGCCCAGGTGGAGAAGGAGCAAGCCATCAGCTACGGCGTCGGGGAAGTCATCCGCAAGTACCCCAAGGGCATCCTGCAGGCCATGGGACTCAGGCTCGCCGAGAACATCATGTACTACCTCGTGGTGAGCTTCTCCATCGTCTACCTCAAGAGCGTGGACAAGTACGACACCTCGTCCTTGCTGCTTGCCCTGCTGATCGCACATGTCGTCCACTTCCTCGTGATCCCGCAGATCGGCCGGCTGGCAGACAACTGGGGGCGCAAGCCGGTTTACCTGATCGGGGCCATAAGCGGTGCCACCTGGCCGTTCTTCGCCTTCCCCATGTTCGACACCAAGAATCCCGTGGTGATCGTTGCAGCCGTGACCATCGGCCTCTGCCTGCACGCCTTCATGTATGCAGGGCAGCCGGCCATCATGACCGAACTCTTCCCCACCCGCATGCGCTACTCGGGCGTCTCCCTCGGTTCGCAGGTCACCTCGATCTTCGCCGGTTCACTGGCTCCGCTCCTGGCGACACAGTGGCTCAAGGACACCGGATCCTGGATGCCTACGGCCATCTACCTGGTGATCTCTTGCGCCATCACCGCCGTCGTGGTCCTGACGCTCAAGGAGACCCGCGGGGTGGCGTTGGAAGACGTTGACAACGCCGACGCCGTTCGCCACGGCCTGCCCATCGGTGCCCGAGCATGACCCTGGAAGGCCGCAAGGCCCTGGTCACCGGCGGGGCGGGCGGAATCGGGGCAGCATGCGCCACGGCCCTCGCCGCGCGCGGTGCGAAGGTTGTGGTGGCCGACGTCGATGCCGCCGGAGCCTCAGCGCTCGCCGACAAGCTGGGCGGCACCGCCTGGGCTGTCGACCTGCTCGACACGGAGGCCCTCGCCGGACTCAGCCTGGACTGCGACATCCTCGTCAACAATGCCGGTGTCCAGAAGGTTGCCCCCATCGAGGAGTTCGAACCGGCAGACTTCCGCCGCATCCTGACGCTCATGTTAGAAGCCCCTTTCCTGCTCATCCGGGCAGCGCTCCCGCACATGTATGCCAACGGATTCGGCCGGATCATCAACATTTCCTCGGTCCACGGCTTGCGGGCGTCGGCGTTCAAGAGCGCGTATGTCTCGGCCAAGCACGGGCTCGAGGGGCTCAGCAAAGTGACGGCCCTCGAGGGCGGCCAGCACGGGGTCACCTCGAACTGCATCAATCCGGGATATGTTCGTACGCCGCTGGTCGAGAAGCAGATCGCGGATCAGGCACTGCTGCACGGCATCCCGGAATCGGAGGTCCTGGCGAAGGTCATGCTGACGGAGTCCGCGGTGAAGCGCCTTGTGGAGCCGGAGGAAGTAGCGTCACTGGCCGCGTGGATAGCGTCCGACGACGCCGGTATGGTCACCGGGGCCAGCTACACGATGGACGGGGGCTGGTCCGCCCGCTAACCACGCCCCCTGATGTCGTAGGCTGGTGCCCACGAGGGGAGCGAATATGGGTCTCGATCCGGCCAGCTTGAAGATAGCTCTGGGCATTGTCGCGTTTACGCTCTGTCTGCTGTTTTTCGGATCGTTCCGCCGGACCCGCTCCGCGTACAGCGGGTGGTGGTGCCTCGCCCTCGTTTTCCTGCTCTCGGGGAACATGGCATACCTGCTCGCCGGGACTTCCCAGCAAATCTGGGCTGGTCCCCTCGGCAACGCGTTGCTGGTAGCCGGGGCGTTCAGTGTATGGGCGGGCTCGCGTTCCCTGCGCTTGCTTCCGACGCCGCGATGGCAGCTCCTCGCCGGACCCGTCGCCACAGCTGTGGCCGCCGCGCTGGAGAGCCCGGCCACCAACGCGTGGTCCGGTGGCCTGGTGTACTTGGCCATGATGTCCTTGGGCATGGGTTTGGCAACAGTTGAACTTTGGCGTTTGAAGCCCAGCGTTTCACAGGCCTACCGCTCCTTGGCGCTCGCCGCGGGAGTGCTGGCCTCATTCTTTTTCTGCCGGGGGATTGCCTACGTCGTGGAAGGGCCCAACGGTCCGGCTTTAGCTACCTATCTCAGCTCGGCAACCACCAGCGTGGTCACCATCGTGCTTCTCGTCACCGTGTCGTTCAGCATGACGGCGCTGAGTAACGAGCAGCTCATCAACGGGCTCAACGAACGCGCCACCCGGGACGGCCTGACGGGGCTCCTCAACCGCACCGCCTTCATGGAGCTGGCCACCCAGGAAATGAGCAGGCTGAACTCCGCGGGATCGATCTCCACCTTGATCCTCGCCGACCTCGACCATTTCAAGGCCCTCAATGACAGTCACGGCCACGCTGCCGGTGACGTCGCCATCCAGGCCTTCGCCGCCGCGTGTCAGGCCTCGGTCCGCCACACAGACCTGGTCGGGAGGTACGGCGGAGAGGAATTCACCATCCTGCTTCCAGGGGCCGACGTGGAGAGTGCCGAAATCATTGCCAACGAAATCAGCCGCCGTCTGGCCTCGGCAACAGCACCGGACGGCGTCACCTTCCCCACCGTGAGCTATGGCATCGCCCCCAGCACCGTTGCCAACGCCGAGGTGGCCCGCATGATCGTGGCGGCAGACCAGGCCCTGTACCAAGCCAAGTCCCTTGGACGGAACCGCGCGGTCTGCGCAACTGCCTAGCTGCGTACCCAGCCGTCGTACGTTGACGCCCGCACCGCAGAGCCGACCCCGCAGTGTTCGGGCCAGTCCGTCAAAACAATCTGCTTAAACGCTTGATCAAAAATGTGACCTCGGTTACGCTTGCAGTGATCAAACGCTTTAGCAGAAATGGACATCAACGCCGATGACTTACTCAGTCTTCTTCCAACCCGCCGATGGATGGGTTGGAGACGTGATCCCGTTCCAGAAAGACGGGGAGTTTTGGCTTTTCTATCTGCACGAGGTGCGGAGCGACCCGAAGCCGGGAACGTCCTGGAACCTCGTGACTACCAAGGACCTCACCCGGTTCGAGGACCAGGGAGTGTCGCTGCGCCATGGCGGGGAGGGCGAGGCCGACTTCAATGCATACACGGGCAGTGTTGTGTGCGACGAGTCCGGAATACACCACCTGTTCTACACCGGACAGAATCCCCGGCACCTCGGCTCCGACGGGGCCCCGCTGCAACTCGTCATGCATGCCACGAGCACGGACGGAATGCTGACGTGGGTCAAACATCCGGAGCTGACCTTCGGCGCCCCGGCCGGCTACGAATCCGGCGACTGGCGGGATCCGTTCGTCTTCAAGGACGAGGCAAGCGGTTTGTGGCGGATGCTGCTGGCAGCTCGGCACGCGGACGGTCCGGAGCGCCGGCGCGGAGTAATCGCCCAATGCGTCTCCCCGAACTTGATGGATTGGGAGCATGCCGAGCCGTTCTGGGATCCCCGCCGGTACGTCACGCACGAGTGTCCGGAGGTTTTCGCCTGGGGTGACTGGTGGTACCTGGTCTATTCGGAATTCTCCGAGTCCTTCACCACCCGGTACCGCATGGCGAAAAGTCCCGATGGGCCATGGACCGTGCCGGCCCGGGACAGCGTTGACGGCCGGGCCTTCTATGCATCGAAGACGGCAGGGCGGGATGGCCGCCGGTTCTTCTTCGGCTGGATCGCCAGCAAGGAGGACAACCGCGACGACGGCGCCTGGCAGTGGGCGGGTACGATGTCCGTCCTCGAGGCCCGCCAGAACGACGACGGCACTCTCGCGTTTTCCTTCGCCGACGAACTTGTCGAGAGCTTCTGGGACGACATCCCGGTAACGTTCGGCAGCGACCTTCCGGCGGCGCTGCATGCTCCCGACGGGTACACGGCCATGGTGTCCGATGAGGTGCTCCCTCGGCAGTTCTACGCCCGGGCGGTGTTGCAGATTGAACCCGGTACCACCGAATGCGGCTTGCTGCTCCGCTCAAGCGCGGACGGAGACGAGTCCTACATCATCCGCCTGGAACCGAAGCGCGGCCGCCTGGTGTTTGACCGATGGCCCCGCGAAATCAACGGCGACGCGCAATGGCACATCTCGGGGGACGTCCCCTTCGAGATCGAACTGGAACGCCCCTGCGAGCTCGTCCCCGGAGAACACACCCTCGAACTTGTCGTAGACGGGGACCTCTGTGTCGCCGTCGTCGACCGGCAGGTCGCCTTGAGCACCCGGATCTACGGGCTGCCGGACGGCCGGATCGGCGTTTTCGCCGGTGAAGGCACCATCGCTCTCACTGACCTTGAGATACGTAAGCGCACAGACAACTAAATACCCAGCGCCAGACCTCCGTTCAAATCAAAGGAGATTTCCCCATGAAGAAACTCATGCGAACAGCCGCCGTAGCAGCGGCCGTCACCCTCGCCCTCGCCGCATGTGGCAGCGGCGGCGGCAAACCCGCAGCCAACGTCAGCCCCACCGGCGAAATCAAACCGCGGCAAATCTCGTGGCTTCTGTCCCGGCCAGCTGACGGTGCAGTCATCAACATCATGAAAAAGATCGCCGATGAGTACGCACAGACCCATCCCGGCTTTTCCCTCAATCTGATCACCACCCCAGACCGGCCCTCGTACATCCAGAAGTACGAAACCCTCGCCGCGGCAAACAAGCTTCCGGAGCTGTTTGATACGGACGCCACCCCCTTCGCCCAGCAACTCGCCGAGAAAGGCACGATGGTCGATGCCGAGAAGCTGCTCAAAGACCTCGGTGTCTACGACACTTACCGGACGAACGCCCTGAATTACCAACGGTTCGACGACGGATCGCTCTACATGATCCCGTTCCAGTTCGAGCTCGAGTACTTTTGGTACAACAAGGCTCTCTTCCAGCAGGCTGGAGTATCAGTGCCGAAGTCACTCGACGACATCCCCGCGATGTGCACGGCCCTGCGCATGGCCGGCATTACGCCCCTCGCCCTGGACGGCCAGGACCAGTGGCCGCTTGAACGCTACGTCTCCTACCAGCCCTTCCGCGACGCCGGACCCGACTTCGTGCAGAAGCTCAAGAAAGGTGACGCGAAGTTCAGCGACGCCACCGGCCAAAAGACAGTCAACTGGATAAGCCAGCTCGGTGGGGCCGGTTGCTTCCAGGACGGGTTCTCCTCGCAGGGCTACTCCGACGCCCAGAACCTCTTCACCTCCGGCAAGGCCGCCATGTACAACATCGGCACATGGGAACTGTCCAGCCTCGCGACCGACAAGCTGAATCCGGCGGTGCGTAACGACGTCGACTACTTCACGCTTCCGGCCACGCCAAGTTCCGCCACGGCCGCCAACGAGTACGTGGCAACGTCAGGGATCGGCATGGCGGTCAACTCAAAGACCTTTGACCCGCTCGTGAGCGACTTCCTGAAGTTCGCCCTCGCCAAGTACCCTGCCGAGTACGCGGCCACGGGCGCCCTCTCGCCGACGACGAACGTCCAGACGACGATTCCAGCCAACGCCACGCCACTGTACAAGAAGGCAATCGACCAGGCGAAGGATCTCGGATCGAAGCTCGCGATGCCGTGGGACACGCAGCTTGATCCGACCACCAACAGCAGGCTGCAGCAAGAGCTCGTGCTTTTGGCCCAGGGCAATGTCAAGCCTGCCGAGTTCACCAGCACGATGGATAGCACCATCGCACAGAACGCTCCCAAGTTCTTCAAATAACACGCAGCGGTGGGGGGCCCAGGCCCCCCACCCGAAAGGCACTCCCATGCTTCCCAATCGATCACGACTCTCGGTCCTGGTCTTCCTGCTCCCGCCGCTGCTTCTCTACGGCGTCGCGGTGCTGTTCCCGATCTTGCAATCGCTGTTCCTCAGCTTCTTCTCCTGGAACGGCATCAGCGACATGGAGTTCGTGGGCTTCGCGAACTACGTGCACATGCTCACTGGTGACGGTGTGTTCTGGCGTTCCTTCTTCAACGCCCTCGGCTACCTCGCCATCTGCCTTGTCCTCCAGTTGGGCGGCGCGTTGTTCGTCGCCAGTCTCCTGACCTCGCTGCGAAGAGGCCGCGAGCTCGTCAAGACCCTCTATCTCCTGCCTGCGGTGATCTCGACGGTGGCCATCGCCTTCCTCTTCGTACGGATCTACTCGATCGATCCGGTGGGGCTTCTCAACCAAGTACTCGGCTGGATCGGTCTCGGCGGCCTCGAACGCCCCTGGCTCTCGGACATCAACACTGTCCTCGCAGCAGTTTCAGCACCAGAAGGCTGGCGGTTCACGGGACTCTACATGCTCATCATCTACGCCGCGCTGCTCGCCGTCCCGCAGGAACTTGAAGAGGCGGCGCGCCTGGACGGAGCCAACCGATGGCAGCTGTTCACCAAGATCAGGTTCCCCCACATCCGGCCCGTGTGGATCACCACCACCATCATGGCCACAACCTATGGCCTGCGCGGATTCGATATCCCCTACCTCATGACCAATGGCGGCCCCGGACAGTCCTCGGAGCTCCTGACTACCTACATGTACAAAACCGCGTTCACCAGCACCGACTTTGGCTACGCGAGCACCATCTCTGTGTTCATCGTCGTCGAGTGCCTCGTCGCCGTCGGATTCATCCTGCTCATGCTCAAACGAAAGGCTGACGCATGACCGCGCAAACAGCCCCGGTTACCCGGCCGGTCCCTGCCCCGCCAAGCAGCCCGGCTCCCCGACGGCGCCGGCGCAAGCCAAACGTCTTCCGAAGCTTGTCCAGGGTGCTGATCGTTCTCATCGTGGTCGTGCAGGTCTACCCCCTCGCCTGGCTGTTCCTCACGAGCCTGCGCAACGAGCATGACTTCGCCACGGGGGATCCCTTCGCACTGCCGAGCTCCATCAGCTTCGACAACTATGCCCGCGCGTTCCAGACCGGCAACCTCGGACAGAACATCCTGAACAGCTTCATCGTCACGATGGGTGCCAACCTCCTGATCGTCCTGCTGGGGATGATGGCGGCGTATGCGTTGCAGGTCCTCGGATTCCGGTTCAGCAAGTTCGTCCGTGGCCTCTTCCTGATCGGCATCATCGTGCCGGTGCAGATCGCGCTTGTGCCGCTGTTCATCGACTACTCGTCCGTGAACCTGCTGGACACCTACCAATCGATGATCATCCCCTTGGCTGGATTCGCCCTTCCGATGTCGATCTACCTCTTCTCGTCATTCTTTGAATACATTCCCAGGGAGACCTACGAGGCGGCCTCCCTGGACGGTGCTGGACCGTACCGGATCTTCGGGCTGATCACCCTTCCGCTCTCGACCAATACGGTCGTGACGGTGGTCCTGGTGAACAGCATCTTCATCTGGAACGATTTCATCTTCGCGAACACGTTCGTTCTTTCCGAAGGGCTCAAGACCATCCCGCTGGGGCTGCAGAACTACATCGGAGCGATGGGCAAGGTCGACTGGACTGCAACGTTCGCCGCTGTCTGCATTACCATCACTCCTTTGCTGCTCGTGTTCCTCGTCCTCAACAAAGCGATGATCCAGGGCCTCGAGAGCGGGGCGACGAAGGGGTGAGGAAGCGGCCACTGGATAGACTGTGAGGGGAGGGCCAATGACGTCTGAAAAAAGCTTGAAAGAACCCGAGGTTAACCCCTCGCATCCACCGGCGACTCCGAGGACGAGTCATCCGGTCACGATGCGTGAGGTAGCGGAAGGGGCTGGAGTCTCCGTTGCTACGGTTTCCCTCGTTGTCAACAACAAGAAAGACGCCAGGATCGGCGCCGGGACCCGCAAACGGGTCTTGGACACCATCCGCGAACTGGGGTACCGCCCAAACGCCCTCGCCAAGAACCTCGTGAGCGGCAGTTCACGGTTCATTGGCCTCGTCGCTGACGCGATCGCCACAACCCCCTTCGCGGGGCAAATCATCCACGGAGCACAGGACGAAGCCTGGAAACACGGATTCGTGCTGCTGGTCGCCAACACCGAGGGCGACGAGCCCGTGGAAAAAGACGCTATCTCAATGATGCTCGAGCACAAGGTCCGCGGCATCCTGTACTCCACCTGGTTCCACCGCCCCACTGAGATACCTGCCGCTTTGCAAGAGACAGACTTCGTGCTGGTGAACTGCTTCTCCCCGGACTCCGACGCCTTGGCCGTGGTCCCGGATGAAGTCCACGGCGGACGGGAAGCCACCGACATCCTTGTGCGCAAGGGTCACCGGCGGATCGCGTTCATCAACGCTACGATTCCCGCGCCGGCGAAGGACGGACGCCTCCAGGGCTACCGGGACGCGCTCGAAGCTGCAGGGATCGCATTCGATCCTCACCTCGTGTTCGACGCGTATCCTGACCAGGAAGGCGGCTACGGAGCAGTCGAGGAGCTCCTCAAACGGGACGTCACGGCAGTCTTCTGCTACAACGACCGCATGGCCATGGGTCTCTACGACGGGTTGAAGCAACGGGGTCTATCCATTCCGGATGACATGGCCGTGGTGGGTTTCGACAACCAGGAAGTCATCGCCGCCCACATGCGGCCACCGCTGTCCACCGTCGCGCTGCCGCACTATGAGCTTGGGGCCGCGGGTGTGCGCTTGCTCCTCGGCGTCGACGAACCGGCCGGCAGCCCGGTGGTAAAGCTTGAATGCCCGCCGGTGGAACGCGACTCCGTTGGACCGAATACCCTCACGCGTTCCCGCTTCCCTTAGACGGGTTCTGCCCGGCCTCGTCCACGGCGGAATGCTCTATGTAGGACTCCACCGCCGACTCCGGAACGCGGTAGGACCGCCCGAACCGCACCGCATGGATGGCGTGCGAGTTCACGAGGCGGTAGACGGTCATTCTGGATACCCGCAGGGCCTCCGCAACCTCGGCGATCGTCATGAAGCGGTTGGCCGGAACGCCGGCGGCGGACATATTCACCACGGCCTCCTCAATTGGCGGTAGTCGTAGAAGACCAGGGTGCCACCCGTTGGCACGACGGTTCGCAAGCCAATCGATGAGCCGTTGATGACGACCACCACGCCTTCCTGGGACCCGTTGAAGGGATCGTCCCCAGCTACGTAGTCGCCCACCTTGAAACGGGAGGCAGCCGTTTTGGTCTGCTTGGATGCCCTGGAAAATACCTGGAAAAGTCGCGAGGCCAGCGCATGGCGGCGCTGCTTGCGCATCCGGGCGGCGTGCGTTGAGTAAGGATCGAACATCGGAATCACTCCTTGCAGTCGCGATCTTTCAACGGTAGGCGCCGACCCCACAAGACACATGAGTGACTTTCACCCGTTACGGCACATTGGCCACTCACGTCACTTGGACCACTACTCGGACAAAGACCCCAGGATGAGCAAGTGGTGGCCCCACTGGTCCGCGCAAAAGACGGGTAGGGGCTACGCATGCCAGGCCGGGCGAACAGTTCCTACGCTCAAAGCACATGTTCCGTCAGGTCCGGGAGGGGGAACTATGCGACGAGCTGCAAGAGCAGGAATCGTCGTTGCGGGCGTGGTGGCAGTCGGACTTGCTGGGGCGATCACCCTCAACGCCACGCAGACGTCGTCGAACTCCGTCGCCGGCGCCACGCCGTCGGCTGCCGTCAGCGCGCCGGCTTCGGCGCCGGGTGCCAGCAAGACGTCGGCCGCGACGCCGGGTGCCACCGCTTCAGCGCCAGCCGCCAGCACTTCCGCCAGCGCTGCGCCTTCGGGTCAGGCCCCGGCCGCCCCGCCCGCGACGAGTGCTAAGCCCGATGCCCCGGTTCCACCGGCACCCGCGGCTCCTGCTCCGGCCCCCGCGGCGCCTGCTCCTGTGGCACCGGCTCCGGCGGCACCGGCTCCTGTGGCACAGGGCCTCGACGCGGCCGGAATCCAACGCATCAAGGACACCTGCACAGCCCGGCTGCAAAGCGATGCCGCGCACTCTTCGATTGTGACCGGAACGGTGGTGCCCCGGCCATTCACTGTGGTCTCCATCGCCTATTCCGGGAACCCCGTGCAGTCAACGGCGGCCTCGGGCCTGGCGTCGTACGACATCCTCATGAAGATCACCACCAAGCTTGTCGATGGTCCCGCCCAGGACAGCGTGCGCGTTTGCCGGGTCTACGACGCGGACTCGCACGTGGATTGGCTTCCTGCCGGCTGACTCCGCGGTTGCCTCGGGTTCCAAGGCGCTAAGACTTGGCGCCTGTGAGCGCCAGGGTTCCGCCGAGCCCGATCATCATGACCCCGCCCGTGACACCCAGGGTGGAGATCCGCCGCGGGGAGCGGGCAAACCAGTGGCGTGCCGTACCGGCTGCGAGGGCCCAGATACTGTCGGAGATCAGGGCGATCACTAAGAAAACAGCTCCGAGTTCAGCAAGCTGCAATGGAATGCCGCCGCTGGCGTATTCAACGAACTGGGGCAGCACGGCCACGAAGAACACGATCGACTTCGGGTTGCTCGCACCCACGATGAAGCCCTCGCGGATGAGCCGCCACATGGACCGCGACGGCGCCGGGCCGGCCGCCGTCGAACGCCCGCCGCGGTGACGGATCGCCTGCACCCCGAGGTAGACCAGATAAGCTGCGCCGCCGAACTTGACGATGGTGAACAGCATGATCGACTGCGCCAGGACCGCGCCGACCCCCAGCGCAACTGCGGTGATCTGCGGAACCATGCCAAGCGCGTTTCCGAGGACGCTGAGGAGCCCGCCTTTGCGGCCGAGGGCGAGGGAACGTCCAATCACGAACAGGACGCTGGGACCGGGGACTGCGATCAGGACCAGTGCGGCCAGCGCAAACGCCAGGAGGTTGGTGAACGGAACCATGCCTGATGATAGCGCTGGCCTGCGGTGACGGTCGATGGTTAGCGGCGGGCCGCCGTCGTCGGGGAGTGTCCGCTATGAGCGCCCGGCCACCACGGGGATCGAGGCTGTTTCGTCGACGAGCTCGGCGCGCACCCGGCCGCCACCTCGAACCCACAGCTTGTAGGCCAGCACCAGCAGCCCGAGCCACACGGCGCCTACGTACAAGGCCACTCGGGTGTCCTCAAAGACGCCAAGGATGACGATTACCAGGGCCATGAAGGCGATGGTCAGCACGGACGCTGTCGGCCACCACGGCGACGCGAATTCCGACGCCGGGAGCCCCTTGCGCTTGATCTCGCGCTTCATGGCCACGTGCGAGGCGAGGATCATGACCCACACCCACACTGTCGCGAAGGTGGCGATGGAAGCGATCACGAGGAACACGTCCTCGGGGATTACCGCGTTGAGCACAACGCCCACCAGCAGGATGCCGCCCATGAGGACCACGGTCATCCAGGGAACACCGTGCCTTGAGATCTTGCCGAAACTCTTCGGAGCATGTCCTTGCTGGGAAAGCCCGAAGAGGATGCGTCCGGCGCCGAAAATGTCGCTATTGATGGCTGACAGAGCCGAGGTGATCACCACGGCGTTGAGGATGTGGGGCGCCGCGGGGATGCCGAGGCCGCTGAAGATCTGCACGAACGGGCTGCCGTTGTTCCCGATTTCGTTCCAGGGGAACAAGCTCATGAGCACGCCGAGCGTCAGGACGTAGAAGAGCAGCACGCGCACCGGCACGGTGTTGACGGCCTGCGGTATGACCTTCTTGGGGTCGGCGGCTTCGCCTGCCGTGATCCCGATAGTTTCGATCCCGCCGAAGGCGAACATGACGACGGCGAACGAGGCCAAGAGCCCGCCGAAACCGTTCGGGAAGAGGCCGCCGTGGTCAACGAGGTTCCCCAGCCCCGGTGCCGCACCGCCATTGCCGGAATGGAAGCCGAACATGATGATCGCAGCGCCGCCCGCAATCATGGCGATGATCGCCACCACCTTGATGAGCGAGAACCAAAACTCGAGCTCCCCGAAGACCTTGACGCTCAGGAGGTTCATGGCGCCAAGGAGGAGGATGATCGCCAGGACCCAGATCCATCGGTCCACCTGTGGGAACCAGAAGCCCATGTAGATACTGAACGCCGTTACGTCCGCGATCGCCACGATGGCCATTTCGAAGACGTAGGTCCACCCGGTGATGAACCCTGCCAGCGGTCCGAGGTAGCGGCTGGCGTACTGGCCGAACGAGCCGGAGACGGGGTGGCGGACGGCCATTTCGCCGAGGGCACGCATCACCATGAAGACGGCGGCTCCACCGATCATGTATGCGAAGAGAACCGACGGGCCGGCCTTTTGGATCGCAGATGCGGAACCGTAGAAGAGGCCTGTCCCGATGGCTGAACCGAGGGCCATGAATCGGATGTGGCGGACGTTGAGGCCACGGCTGAGAACGGCGGTGACGGCGCCTTCGACGACTTTGGCGGCCGGCGTCCTGACGGCTGTTGGGGCTTGCTGCATGCGAATACCTTCTCGTCATTGGGAGGGGGACTGTTAACCAGCAGATCATTCCGGAGCGTCCTGTGATGGGTCTCACGGCGCATCGTTGTCTCGGTTCTCAGACGCTGTGCCACTCAGCGGTTGATGGCTGGCCGTCCTGTGCGCAAATGTCTGGTATTCCAGACAGCTTAATGTTCTTATTGGTTTTCGGATCCGCCCCACGGGGCGCACGCTTAAGTACGGGATCCCGGACACCCACCCTGCCGCCTTTGTGGCGGAGAGGCGGGCCGGGCATTACCGTGCACTCGAAGAGGATCCATGACCATACAGCCGTCCACTCAAGGCCGGGCCGCTTCCAAGGTCCCGGCCGCAGAGAATACCCTGCGCATCCTGAAGTTGCTCGCTTCCCGGCGTGGCCCGATGGCAGCGTCCAACATCGCCACGGCGCTGGGCCTGCCCCGGTCCAGTGTCTATCACCTGCTTGGCGTCATGGAGGCGAACGGCTTCGTCCTGCACCTCCATGAGGAGCAGCGCTACGGGCTGGGCATCAGTGCCTTTGAACTCAGTTCGGCATACTCGCGCCAAGAGCCCTTGTCGCGGCTCGGCCGCCCCATGCTTGCTGCCCTCGTGGATGCGATCGGCGAGAGCGCACACTTGGCGGTCCTGCACGGCCGCGACGTGCTCTACATCGTGGAGGAACGGGCCAAGAACCGCCCGTCCCTCGTGACCGACGTCGGGGTCCGGCTTCCCAGCCACCTCACCGCCAGCGGGCGCGCGATCCTGGCTGCGCTGCCGAAATCGCAGGTCAGGGCCCTGTACCCGAATGCTGCCGCCTTTACTGCCCGGCACGAGATGGAATCGCCCATCATGAAATATTCGGCCTTGTCCTCGCACTTGGACCAGGTCCGGCAGCGCGGCTACGCCACCGAACACGGCGAAGTCACGCCGGGCTTCGGCTCGGTGGCGGCCGCCGTCACCGACCATTTGGGATGGCCGACGGCGGCAGTCGCCGTGACATTCCTCGAGGACAAGGTGCCGGTCGAGGAATGGCCCGCCCTCGCCGCCCGAATCCAGAAAACGGCGGACGAACTGTCGATCCGCATCCACGGCCGCCCCTCCTAGCCTGCCCCCGCCCAACTAGCTCGCAGTTGTTGTCGTTCTGGGCGCTCATAACGACAACAACTGCGAGTTAGTTGAGTCTGGTATTCCGGACAGCACCGTCCATAAAGCCGTTCCAAGAGGGTTGCGGAGGGGCTCTACTGGATACAGAAAGACTTCCACCTAGCAACCTCCAGAGACAAAGGAGTCATCATGGCACCCGCCGATTTCACTACCGGAGCCCGTCCTGTCCGGGCCGCGCGCGGCACCGAGCTGACCGCGAAGAGCTGGCAGACCGAAGCGCCGTTGCGCATGTTGATGAACAACCTGGACCCGGAGGTCGCCGAGCGTCCGGATGACCTGGTCGTGTACGGCGGCACGGGCCGGGCCGCCCGGTCCTGGGCCGCGTTCGACGCGATCACCCG
>NZ_JBFBLA010000022.1:0-88857 GCF_040702485.1 Arthrobacter sp. NPDC080031 | reverse complement strand
GGGCCGACGTCCCACGGCTCGGCGATCAGCTTGACCTGCGAAACCACCGGATCCTGCTGGATGAGCTCGAAGAAGGTCGACAGTTTGTCCACGTCGTAGAACTCCCGGGCCAAGGTGGAGGCGAGGTCGAAGCGGAAGCCGTCCACATGCATTTCGGTGACCCAGTACCGCAGGGAATCCATCAGCAGCTGCAGCGAATGCGGGCTGCGGACGTTCAGCGAGTTGCCGGTACCCGTGTAGTCCATGTAGTGCTTCTCGTCACCATCCACCAGCCGGTAGTACGCGGAGTTGTCGATGCCCTTGAAGGACAGCGTCGGGCCAAGGTGGTTGCCTTCGGCGGTGTGGTTGTACACGACGTCGAGAATGACCTCGATGCCTGCCGTGTGCAACGTCCTGACCATGGCCTTGAAGTCCTGGACCTGCTGGCCGGCGTCCCCCGCGGAGCTGTAGCTGTTGTGCGGGGCAAAGAACCCGATCGTGTTGTAGCCCCAGTAGTTGTTCAACCCCTTGTCCTGCAAGGTGCCGTCATTGACGAACTGATGGACGGGCATGAGTTCGATGGCCGTCACCCCGAGCTTCTGCAGATGGGAAATCACGGCCGGGTGGGCCACGCCGGCGTACGTGCCGCGCTGCTCCTCCGGAACCTCGGGGTGGAGCTGGGTCAGGCCCTTGACGTGCGCCTCGTAGATCACGGAGCGGTGGTAGGGAATCCGCGGGAGGTGGTCGCCGGCCCAGTCGAAGAACGGGTTGATGACCACGCCCAACATCATGTGCGGCGCCGAATCCTTGTCGTTCCGGGAATCCGGATCCCCCATGTTGTAAGAGAAGAGTGCCGGGTCCCAGTCGAGTTGGCCGTGCACCGCCTTCGCGTAAGGGTCCAGGAGGAGCTTGTTGGGATTGAAGCGCTGCCCGGCGGCAGGGTCATACGGACCGTGCACGCGGTAGCCATACTTCTGGCCCGGCTGAACCTGCGGCAGGTAGCAGTGCCAAACATAACCATCGACTTCCACGAGATCGATTTTGGTTTCGGAGCCGTCCTCCTGAAACAGGCAAAGCTCGACTTTTTCAGCCCTCTCGCTGAACAAGGCGAAGTTGGTTCCGGTTCCGTCGAAGGTGGCGCCAAGGGGGTACGCCGATCCGGGCCAGATTTCCATTCGTGCTCCTATTGTGTTGTCCAACCAATTTGTCCGCCAGGGTCGTGCGTCGGCAGGGAACTTTTGTCCTACGTCCTGCTGAACAGCAAATCCCGGAAAGTACTAAGCTTGCTGACTATATCCCGGATCGCTCCGCCATGAGATTCATTTCACCGGGTGGGCTCTGTTTATCCCAAGGTGGAGAGAGCCGCCGGGGCGCACTCGATCCTGACTGGCATGTTCGCGGCGACGGATTTCACTTCACCGTCGATCTGGTAGACCAGGGGCGCGATGGTGGTGAACGAGTAGCTGCTGACGCTGGGCTGGTCCCCCAGGCCCTTCGTAGCTGCCCGCAGCGCCGTCAAGAGGACCCGCCACTTTGGCATGTGGGCAAAGGCGATCACTTCGAATTTTCCGTCTGAGAGCTTGTCGTCCGCGTCGCTAAGCGTGGCGTACTTCGCCATCTCTGGAATGTTGGCGAGCACGAGGCTGTCCAGGCTGCGACGCCCGCCGTCGGCCTGGCGTATTTCGAAGGGCTCAAACTTCGAGAAGGTCCGGATCACCGAGACCATTTCCTTCAGGGCTCCCTTGCCGCCCTTTTCCAAGTCAATCGCCACCACCGGCGTCAGCCCGAAGCCGACATAGGAGTGCGCGTACTCCCCGGGCGAATCCGATCCCTTGCCCGCGTGGACGCGCAGTAAGTCGATGCTCCGCACCCTGCCCCCGGCGATTGCTTCCCCGAGCGGCTGGGTGCCGGTACTCCGCCGGTGGTCATTGGCATTGCCTGCCCCCAGCACTGCGCACACCGCCCTGGGATTGCCGCCTTGCATCACCCCGTTGACAACTTCGTTGTAGCCCCCGTCACCACTGACGGAAACCACCAAGACATCCCCTCCACCGCGGACTGCATCGCGTGCCAGCTCGACGGCATGTCCGGCGTGGCTTGTCGGCTGGAGCCTGATGTCCACTGGGTAGTTGAGGAGATCCGCCAGCTCGCCATGGAGACTCTCAGCCAGTCTGCGTGCGTCCCCGGTGCTGTTGGGATTGAAAATGATGACGATCGATTCAAAGGTCCGTGCAGAAGTCATTGCCGCTCCGATTTTTGCTCGTGATGACTTCAGTAAGTGTACTTACAATCGTCCGCCGCACCCTACGGGAGGGCGCCCCGGACTACTTGGCTGAACGGAGCAACCAGCAAGGCCCGGTAGACTTTCTTGCCATCCTGTCCCCCTTCCAGGGGTAACCGCGCGGGACGAGAAACGAAGGCAGACCGATGGACATTCCAACACCGCCGACCTCGCCGCGGCGTGCGCAACCAGCGAGCCCTCCGTCAGGGGCCCGACCCGATCCGGCGCGGGCCAAAGTCATCAGCTACCCCGTGCCGGACCCCTTGGAGCCACAAGGACCTGTACAGGACCGGGTGAAACAGGCCGTGACGGAGCCGGATCGGGCACAGGAGCCGGCTCCCAAAGCCGGCAAGAAACCTAGGCGATCCAAACGGAAGTGGCGCCGCAAGGTCCTCCTGGCGCTGATCGTCCCGCTCGTTCTTGTCCAGCTCATCGCCTTCACGTTCAGCATGGGCGTGACCCCGCCACGCACCGCCTACATGCTGGAAGCGGGTGAGCCCAACGTCCACCAGTTCGTCTCGATCAACCACATGAGCCGGCATTTGCTGGCCGCGACCATCGCCCATGAAGACGAACAGCTCGGCACACGCAGCGGGGCCTTCGACGTCGGAGACCTCCAGGCGAGGGCACAGGCGTATTTCCAGGGAAAGCCGGACCCCAGCGGCTCCACCATCCCCCAGCAGCTGGTCAAGAACATTTTCCTCTGGGACGACCAGAACGCTGTCCGCAAGGGGATTGAAGCCGTCCTGGCAACCCAGTTCAGCTACACGTTGAGCCCCCAACGCACCTTGGAGCTCTATCTAAACTACGCACAGTTCGGCCCCCATCTGTACGGGGTCTGCGCGGCAAGCTGGTACTACTTCGGAACCCCGCCGTGGAACATGACCGACTATCAGTCCGCGCAGCTGATGGGCGTCCTTCCCCTGCCGGATCTGGTCAAACGGGCCCCCAACGGAGGCATCTACCTAGGCACAGGCGTCAACCCCGCTGTGTGGAACCTGGTGAACGGAGCGGCAAACGTCTGGGTCCCCCGGCAGCTCGTTGGCCTGGGCGGATGGCAGGCGGCCGTCGCGACGATCGGCATCACGGACACTGCCGACAGCCATGCCAACCAGCGCGCCGACAACGACGCATGCTCCACCATGCCCCAAAGCGTCAAGGACCGCATCCAAAGCGAAACCGGCTAGGACCACCGGGAAAGACTCCGGCAACCGGCAGCCCGTGTACCCGCACGGAGCCTGGAGTCCGGGCTCAGCCGCGCGGGGCAGGTAAGTCCAGGTTCCAATGGCGCGAGACCATCAGCAGCCAGTCGGCGTCGTCGTGGCCTGCGTCCGCGGGTCCAGGGGTGATGAAGAAGCGGGAGACAACGCGCTGCGAGCCTTCGGCGTCTCCGTAAAGGACATCGACCGTGAAGCCGTCGCCGGCCGCTCCCGCGGTTGCGTTGCGGAAGTCGGCCGACTCCGGGTCCCGGATTGCGACCTGGCAGAATCCGGCGTCGTTGGCCGGCACGTAGATATCCCGCGTCAGCCGGTGGAACTCCTCCACCGGCGACAGCGGAGCCCTGGCGTCAGGTGGCAGGTGCCAGCCGTGCAGAACCGCCACTCCTGCCCCCGCGTTGCGCACAGACATCAACAGGTACACAGCGTTATCGCTGATCTCGAGAGTGGCATGGCCGCCGCGCACCGCCATCCACTTGCCTTCCATGAACCGCACCTTCTGCGGGGCGTCGGACCAGTTGGAGGGCAGCAAGATGGGGCGCAATCCATTCAGCAGGGCGCGCTCCGCCACCCGCGCCGATCGGTTGGCCGATCTCGTGGAAATGAACGTCGCGACGGCCAGGACAGTCGTACCGAGCGCGGTGCCGAGGTTGGAGAGTAGAACCCAGTCGACCATAAGCCACATTCAACGCCTGTGCTGCCCCGCGGGCAATGGACCCCTACCTGCCGCCCTCGATCTTCCGGCTGCGTTGGTTCTGGGCCATCGGGCCGTAAGGATAGACGCCGACGCGCGGTTGACTGGCCTCGGTGAGCCGGCCGGTTTCCTCGGGGCTGAGTTCCAGGTCTGCCGCGGCCAGGTTGTCCGCCAGCTGATCCGTTGTGCGGGCGCCGAGGATCACGGAGGTCACCGCAGGCCGGTCCGCCAACCAGGCCAGTGCCACCCGGGAGGCACTGACGCCATGATCTGCGGCGATCTTTTCCACGGTTCCGATGACATCCCAAGTGCGGGGATCGTCGTTGCGGGCCTGCCACGCCTCCATGCCGCGTTCCGGGTTTTCACCCAGGCGCGTGGCCCCGGTGGGCGGCACGTCGCGCCTGTACTTGCCGGAAAGCCAACCGCCGCCCAAGGGAGACCATGGCAGCAGCCCGATGCCCGCATCCAGCGAAGCCGGAACGATCTCCGATTCGATCTCACGGACCAGCAGGCTGTACTGCGGCTGCAGGGTCACCGGCGCGCTCCAGCCAAAGGCCTTGGCCACGTGGACGGCCTTGGTCAATTGCCACCCCAGGAAGTTGGAAAAGCCGTAGTAGGCGATCTTGCCGCTGCTGACGGAGTCGTGCAGGAAGCGCAGCGTCTCCTCCAAAGGCGTAATGGGGTCCCACGCGTGCATTTGGTACAGGTCGATTTGCTCCACGCCCAAGCGGCGAAGCGAGTCGTCCAAGGCCCGCGTGAGGTGGCGTCGGGAAGTCCCGACGTCGTTCGGCGCCGTCCCCATCGGGAAGCGGCCCTTGGTGGCCAACACCACGCGGTCCCGCGCATCCGGCCGTTCGGCCAGCCAGCGGCCGATGATTTCCTCCGACACCCCTGCGCTGTAAACATCGGCGGTGTCAATGAAGTTGCCGCCAGCCGCGACGTAGCTGTCCAGGATGTCGCGGGATGTTTCCTCGGTGGCCTCGGCCCCGAAGGTCATGGTTCCGAGCGCGTAGTTCGAAACCACGGCGCCGCTGTTGCCCAAAGTGCGGTATTGCATCATGTTCCTCAATCTTCGACGGGAGTAGTGCGGTTCGAATGGTACGTGCGCCAAGTGTGTTCGGGCTCGAAGCCCAGCAGTCGCCTGGCCTTGTCGATAGAGAGCATGGTCTCGTGCTCGCCCAAATTCTTAATCACCTTGACGTTGGGGAACACCTCGGCAGCCAGGCTGGCACTGGACCGGCTCATGACAGTATCCGCGTTCGCGATGATGAATGCTTCGAAGCCGGGCTTGCCGTTTTCGAGGGCCCGGGCCACAGCCTGCGCACCGTCCCGGCCATCGATGTAACCCCAAAGGTTCCACTTCCGCAGCCTGGCGTCGGAGTCGAAGGATGGAAACCGTTCGTAATCTTCCACGTCCATGACATTGGAGAACCGCAACCCCACGATGCTCAGCTCTGGATCCCAGCGCGTCAACTCGATCGCCATCTGCTCTTCCAGATGCTTCACCAGCGAATAGGTGCTCTCGGGCCGGGCGGGGTATTCCTCATCCACCGGGATGTAGGGAGGGTCGACGTCGAAGGGCAGGCCCAGCACGGTCTCACTTGAGGCGTAGACAACCTTTTTGATGCCGGCCCGGCGGGCCGCCTGGAACACGTTGTACGTCGAAAGCATGTTGTTCTGGAACGTCGCGACATCCGGGACGATGCCGGGTGCCGGGATCGCGCCGAGATGCACGACGGCGTCGAAGCCGCTGTGGCGGTCGTCCAGCCCGAGAAACACATCCAGCACCTGGCCGAAGTCACGCAAGTCGACAATCGCCAGACCGGGGCTCCGCTCGCCAGCCCGGTCCAGGATCAACACCTGGTGCCCGTCCTCGCTGAGCCGGCGCACTACATGCCGGCCCAGTTTTCCGCTTCCACCCGTCACTGCAATTCTCATCGGTACTCCTTCGAAATAGCCCGGCGGTTTCACATCGAGAGTAGGGCACAAACCTGCTCCGGCGCGTGGCCCTCCCGGTCCTAGGAAAGCCAGACACCCGCGCCCGCGGGATGACCTCCGCGGATGAATTTCGCCGACACGGGCAACTTTTTCGGCATTTCAACTTGTGCCCGAGCTGCCGATCATCCACACTGGCTACAGATCCGCAGGAAAATCCTTCCGCCGATCAAGCCCGCCGGACTCTACGGCCAGCAACCGCCCCATCACAGAATGCCGGGCACCCCCTCTCGAACCACCGCTTTCCGCCTCCCCGGGTGCGCCCGGACCCGGAAGCCCGTGACCGCTGAGAGCCCCGGCGCTTCCCGCCGAGAAAGAGACCACGATGATCAAACGCCATTCGGACGTCGTCCTGGAAATCACCGCCCACGACTCTGACACCGTCGAAAACGAGCTGAACGCCGCCGTCGACATCGCCCGCGAACACGCCGTCAAGGAGCGCCGTCACGGCATCCTCGTTACCCAGCACGAATACTCCAGGTACACCGTCGCCATCAGCCGCGACGTGCCTTACGGACAGACGCTCGAACGGCGCGAACTGCCGGCGAGCTCACAGACGGAGACCAAACCGGGCTGCTGATTTGGCCGGTATGACGCGAATCCAAGCAAGTGGGAGGATGGGCGCATGGAACTGCACATTACGGGCGACCCCGCCGCCGACCAACTCCTCAGCGATGACGCGTTCGCACTTCTCATCGGGATGCTGCTAGACCAACAGGTGACCATGGAGTCTGCGTTTGCCGGACCCGAAAAGATCCGGACGCGGATCGGATCCATGTCCCCTGCCGCGATCGCCGAATATGACCCTGCAGGCTTCGTTGAGGTCTTCAAGGAGCGTCCGTCCGTCCACCGTTTCCCCGGCTCCATGGCCGGCCGCGTGCAGGATCTAGCCGCAGTCGTTCAGCGCGATTGGAATGGAGACGCGACCGCCATCTGGACCCGGGACGACCCCGACGGCCAAGAGGTGCTCCGCAGGTTGAAAGGATTGCCCGGCTTCGGAGAGCAAAAGGCAAAGATCTTCCTGGCGCTGCTCGGCAAGCAGTGCGGACTCCAGGCACAGGGTTGGCGCGAGGCTGCCGGCGGCTACGGCCAGGAGAGCGCATTTCTTTCTGTCGCCGACATCGTGGATCCGGAGTCGCTGAGAAAAGTGCGCGCCAACAAACAGGCTGCGAAGGCCGCCATCAAGGCTGCGAAGGCTTCCGGGAGCTGAGACGCCAGCGGGTTCCAGGGGGGCAAGGGCTTTGTTCCCGCAGATATCGTGAAACGCTTGCAGCATGGACCTCGAAGTGTCGCCAGCGCTCACGATTCCGTCGTCGGAACTCGGCTGGCGGTTCTCCCGCTCGTCGGGGCCAGGCGGTCAACATGTCAACACCTCGGACAGCCGCGTCGAACTCTCATGGAATGTGGCCGACTCCGCAGCGCTTTCCGATGCCCAACGGCTCATGCTGTCCGCCCGCCTCGGACCACGTCTCATCGCCGGGGTAATCACCGTGTCCGCCTCCGAGCAGCGCTCCCAGTTGCGGAATCGCGAGATCGCCCTGGCCAAGCTCTCCCGCCTCGTGGCGGAGGGCCTTGCTCCCGAAGCCGCTGCCCGGCGGGCGAGCAAACCCACCCGGAGCTCGAAGCGCCGGCACCGGGTCGCAAAGGAACACCGGGCGGCAACGAAACAACAACGAAAACGACCATCCGCCGAGTAGCCAGGCTTAGCGAATCCCGCTGTCAACAACCAGCGTGATGTGAACCGGGGTCTTCGAGATGACCACCGGCTCAGTCGCCGTCGAGACGTAACCTCCAACATTGCTTGCTTTGATCACGTAACGACCGTCAGGCAACGTGAGATGGAAGGCCCCGGCTCCATCGGTCAGCGTTGAGCCCCGGACAGCTTCACCGTCCAAGGCGACAACCGCTGCCCCTGGGACGGGTCGCGGCGGACACTCCTGACCGACACGTTCGACGGGACACGCCGGGGCGCTCAGGACGAAGCCGGTGACAACCCCGGTGCGCCCGGTGTCCGGACCGCCAGGACCGCCACACGCACATAACGACAGGACCGCGGCCAGCAGGACCAGGACGGATCGCTTCACTTCGCTCACCAACATGTGTCGATTGAGGGAGCTGGATCAAGGGGATCGATCCGCGCCCCTGGGACAATCATAGGTGCGTCGGATAAGCCACGGGGGTCGGGTGGCCTTTCAGAGGTAGCTGCAGATCCGCTCGGCGTCGCACGCCTCCGGGTCAGCGGCGGCCGCGACAGCGTGGGAGTCGGCGACGGTGGCGCGCAGCGCGACGAGTTCGGCGATCTGCGCGTCGAGGCTGGCCAACTGACCGGCCAGTAGGTCGCGCACATGGGTGCACGGGGAGCGGCCGGCGTCACGCAGAAGCAGGATTTCGCGGATCTGCGCCAGCGCCAGTCCCGCGGCTCGCCCGCGGCGAATGAAGTCGAGCCGTTTAACGGTTTCGCCTGTGTAATCGCGATATCCGTTCGCGGTGCGCTGCGCGGCCGGCAGCAGCCCGTGCTCTTCGTAGAACCTCAAGGCTTTGCTCGTCATGCCCGCCGCTTGGGCGGCTTCACCGATTCGCACCCTGCACCTCGTCTCCCCCATTGACCTCCCACTGTAGGGGAAAGTCGCTCATGGGGTGAAGCAGGGCTAGCGCAAGTAGTCAGCGAATTCCGCTTCGAAGTACCGCTTCCCCCCCACACCGATCACGGAGATTCTTCGTTCGCCGTCCTTGAACAAGAACACCGACGGAACAGAGCTGATCCCGAAGGCAGCCGCGGTTTCCGGATTCTCATCGACATTGACTTTTACGACGTCGATTTTGTCGGCGTATTCGACCGCGAGCTGTTCCAGGACGGGGGTAAGCCTGGCGCAAGGTCCAGACCAACCAGCCCAGAATTCCACGACGACGGGTTTTGGCGACTGCAGCACTTCGGCATCGAAGGACACGTCGGTTACTTCCCGGGTTTTTGCCATGCTTTCCCCCTCTTGAATGCACCCCACCTTGCACCCTCCCCCAAGGGAAAAGTCAAGGGGATGAATCCGGTGATGGAGTACGGCGGTCGGACTGGCGACTTACGTCAAAAGCCATCAAGCTAGGTAGGGGGAAAGAGGGAACGAACACCCCTCCGCACAGGAAGGTCCTGCAATTCCGAGCCCAAAACGACCGCTCACCCCATGGATCCGCTCTTACGTCAAGGGCAACGACGTAGGCCGCGCGGATGCCAAAGGCCTCGGCGCCCTCAGACCTGTCGAGCCGGCCGCCCGACGGGATGGTAAGCCCCTCCTCGGCGAAGATCAGGTCTATGTCATGAGGTACGGGAAGGAGTACCACCCCGCGTGGTGCCACGTAGTGGCCGACAAATGGAACACCGCCCCTAGAGGACTTCTTGTGACCCTTTTGGCCGACGTCGGGACGCGGGCCAGGTGCCGGGAATGCGATCGATCCTTGAGATCAGCCACGGATTCCTTAACGAGGGAACACGAAAGACACCCCAGGGCCGCCCGGCGGCCTGACACGGTAGTCCCTTTGCGAGTGGTCGGCTTCTCCCATGGTGTCCTGTTCCTGGCGGCGGGTCCGAAATACCAGGAACTACTCAAACAGACCGCTGTCGAGCCAGCGACCCCGCTGCTCGTCGATGGTCGCCGGCACGGAATCCTGCTGCGGGTGGACGCGTCCCGCCAGGAGCCACTCCTGGTGATCCAGATGGATCCCCGTGCCAAGTTCCGGAACGGCGCTTATCAAGTGCGCTTGCGCCTTCCGCTGCAGCGCTCGGCAACCAAACCCTATGCTGTGGACTCCGTTGAGCCCGCGGCGCGGGCCAGGCACGCCGCTCTGCACCCACCGGTCGTTGACGACTTGGGAAGCTGAGCACGAACCGGCGGCGTCACCTCCGGAGGTCACCGGGCGCTTGAGCGCTGCCCGGCGGACCGCTGAGCACTGTGGGGACATACTCGAGCAGCTGGAGCCGACCGTCGAAGGTCCTGCTCTCCACCATCTCAAGCGAGACGTCCGGATAGCCGTCGTAGATCCGCTCCCGCCCGGTGCTGCCCGTGATCACCGAGTATCCTTTCCTCCGGCACTGCGCATCGGCTACGGTGAAACGGATTCCCCAAGACAAGAAGGTGGCCGCCACATGTCACTTGTCCTCGTCACCGGCGCTTCCGGCGGTCTAGGGCTCGCGACGGCGACGGCCCTCGCAGACGCCGGGCACGACGTCGTGCTGCACGCCCGCGACGCCAGCCGCGTCACCGACAAAAGTCTTCTCAGCCGCATGCGCGACGTCGTCTACGCTGACCTCGCAGATCTGGATGAGATCGTTGGTCTCGCCCGGCAAGCGAACCGTATCGGGCGGTTCGATGCCGTCATCCACAATGCCGGAGTCCTCAACGGCCCCGAAGTTTTCGCCGTCAATATCGTCTGCCCGTACGTGCTCACTGTGCTGATGACGCCGCCGGGACGGTCGATCGTCCTCAGCAGTTCGATGCACATGTCAGGCTCGACCGACCTCGATGCCGTCGATTTTTCCCGCCCCGGAAACCGGAGCCGCCCCTATGAGGACTCCAAACTCTATGTCACAGCGTTCGCTCTTGCTCTTGCGGAGAGCCGGACTGACTCCCTGGCGCATGCGGTGGACCCCGGCTGGGTGCCGACACGGATGGGCGGCCGCGCCGCCCCCGACAGCCTCGAAGAAGGCCACCGTACCCAGGAATGGCTCGCCACCGCCGACGAGAGCGAGATCAGCCCGCGCTCCGGCGGATATTGGTATCACCGCAGGTCGCGTCAGCCGCATCCCGCAGCCCGAAGCGCCCAGTTCCAGCGCGAGCTCATGGACAAACTCGAAGCACACACAGGCTTCGTCTTACCCGCCGGAACTGTCTGAGCAAGGGTAAAGCACTATCGCGGTCCACGAATCAGTTCCCACTCCGCCTATCCTTGCGGCAGATACTGAACAAACCAGTTCATGGCGAGAATCGCCGCCGCCTCCAATGTTCCGGGTTCTTCGAAGAGGTGGGTGGCTCCCGGAACAAGCTCCAGGCGGTTGGGGCAGGCCATCACGACTTGGGCCCTGCGGTTGAGTTCGAGCACCCGGTGATCCGCGCTGCCGACAATCAAGAGCGTGGGAGCGCGGACAAAGGCAAGCCTCGCACCCGCCAGATCCGGGCGTCCTCCCCGCGAGACGACCGCGCCGATCTTCCCACCCAGCTCGGCCGCCGCCCACAACGCCGCGCCGGCACCTGTACTCGCGCCGAAGTATCCCACGCTGCATGAAGCCGTGTCCGGCCTTCTGCCAAGCCATTCAGTTGCCGCGATCAGCCTGCGCGCGAGCAGTTCGATATCGAAAACGTTGGCACGATTGAGCTCCTCCTCCGGGGTGAGCAGGTCGAGCAGCAAAGTCCCCAGGCCTGCCCGTCGAAGCGTTGCAGCCACGAACCTATTTCGCGGGCTGTGGCGGCCGCTGCCGCTGCCATGGGCAAATACCACCACTCCGGCAGTCGATCCGGGCAACTGAAGGTGTCCTCGAAGCCAAAACCCGTCAGACTGTATCCGGACTTCCTCATCGGGGCCACCGGATCGCGCTGTTGAAGAGGCATTTTGCAGGCGCTCGGCAGCAGCGGCGAGCAGCCACGCCACCTCGTCGTCGCCCGTCGGTGAGAAGTCACGGTAGTGGTGCCCGACAGCCGTAAGCCGCGGAGGCGTGGCAAGGCACACCACCTCGTCAGGCTCCGTCAATCTGGCGAGGACGTCGGCCGAAGCGACAGGAACGGCCAGGATCACTTTGGCTGCCCCCAAGTTCCGAGCAATACGGCATGCCACCCTCGCGGTTGACCCCGTAGCGATTCCGTCATCGACGACGACGGCGATGCGGTCCTTCAGGTCAACGCGGGCCCGGCCAGCGCGAAACCGTCCCACCCGGCCCTCAAGGGTAGCCCGTTCCCGACTCTCAACAGCCCGCAATTCTTCCTGTTTGACCCCTGTAGCTGCGAGGACGCTTCGTTCGAACACGTGTGTGCCATCCTCCCCGATGGCGCCCATCGCGAGTTCGGGCTCGGACGGGACTCCCAGCTTGCGCACAATGATCACATCCAGTGGTGCGTCGAGAGCCGCTGCAACCTCAAAGGCCACCGGAACCCCGCCACGCGGCACCCCGAGGATGACTGTGTCCTGGCCACGCAGATACATCAGCCGCAGCCCCAACTGCCGCCCTGCATCAGCCCTATCCTGAAAAATCCCCATCGCCGCGGCGTTCCCATCAAGGCTGCCGCACTCCGCGTCCAGACTGGAAAGCAGCAATAAACACACGCAGGGCGGCCTCCTGATCCAACTATCCCCCACGAATCCAGAGCATGCGAGGCCTTTCCACGAAGAACCGTTGAAGCTGGACTGCTTGGGGTTCGACGACGGTTACCGCGTCTGTCGGTGACTGGCACGGCACGGCGAAGCGGCCCATGCTGATAGCAAAGACCTGCCACGCTGGAGGTGGAGAATGCGTATTGCCCTCCTGGGAGATGTCATGCTCGGCCGGCTGGTAAACGACCAGCTCAAGGTCGCTGCTCCCGACTATCCCTGGGGCGATACCCTCCCGGTCCTCGGGCAGGCCGACATCCGATTCGCCAACCTCGAATGTGTTCTCGCGGACCACGGGTCGCCTGCAGCCGGCAAGATCTATCACTTCCGCTCGGATGCCAAGAACGTGGAGAGCCTTCACTCCGCGGCGATCGACGTGGTCTCGCTGGCCAACAACCATGTGCTCGACTTCGGTGTCGATGCGCTATTGGAAATGCTGCAGGCGCTCGATGGGCGGGGGATCCTGCGCGTCGGGGCAGGAACGGACCTTGAATCCGCCCGCCGGCCGGTGGTCCGGCGGGTGGGAGCAACTGCTCTCGGCTTTATTGCTTTCACCGATAATGAACCGGGCTGGGAGGCAACCGACCGAACTCCGGGAATCCACTATGTCCCAGTGGACGGCGGTGACCGGCGGGTGAAGGAATTGCTGGACATGGTCCGCCGGATGAAAGCCCGCAACCAGCTGCTGGTCGTTTCGGCGCACTGGGGCGCCAATTGGGGGTCCACGGTCCCGCCCGCGCATCGCGGTTTGGCCCGTGCGTTGATAGACGCGGGGGCCGACGTCGTGTTCGGGCATTCAGCCCACATTTTCCGCGGCATCGAGATTTACAAGAACCGGCCCATTGTCTACAGCGCAGGGGACTTTGTGGATGATTACGCCGTTGACCCGGATGAACGCAACGATCAGTCATTCGTCTTCCTCCTGGAAACAGAGGGAAACGTGCCTCATGTGTTGCGCCTGCATCCGACGAGCATCGCCCACCTACAAACCCGGCTGGCGAGCCGGAACGCGGAGAAAATTGCCGGGCGTATGCAACGGCTGAGCAGGCAGTTCGGCACCCGGAGCACGTGGATCGAGGGTGACAGAGTCTTGGAAATACCGATTGACGTAGTTTCATGACCGTGGAATTGCTGCTGGCGCGGGAATCATGCCGGGTTCCCGTCCGTTCTCTCCGTTGATGACCTGCTTCGTAAGCGGGAACAGACACGACAGGAAGTTTGGGGACACCATGACGTTGAACGAAACCATTGCCCGTCTGCGGGCCGGACACCTCATGGTCCGCGACGCCAGTGAGTGGGACGAGCTTTCCACGGAGCTACGGCGCGCTTACGACAGCAACGACGACGAACTTATTGAACAGCTGCAGCCACAATTCCTCCAGTCCTGGCGGACGGTCACACGATACGTCCTCCGCGACACCTTCGACGCAGTTGGCATCGTAGTCACCGACCCCGGCCATCCCTGGGGAATCGCAACGCTCACCGCGAACGGAACCAGTTGCGAGCCGCTCCTCTGCCACGCCGGGGAATCAGGAAGTGAAAGGGCAGAGGGCGCCTACGCCGGACTCCGGCTTCTCACTTTCGCGGACACGATGACCAACTACGTGGGATGCCTGACGCGCCTGTTCGATGAGCAGGACTAAGCAGGGTTCTCCCATTCGAAAGGCCAAGCACAAGCCAATCCGTTGAATTCGTAGCTTTCGAACGGGGCTCTTGCCTTCCAGCAGCGGGCGCCGAAAAATGGGGCGTGTGGATGTCGATGCCGCGATATCCTCCTCGACGTCAAGGCGGAGGCGGTTTCGGCTCGCCATTCATGCAAGGGAGCGCCCCATGGGAATCATCGTGGTCGACTTGTTCAGTACCCTTGACGGGGTCTACCAGGCGCCCGGCCGGGCAGACGAAGATCGCGAGGGCGGCTTCGAGTTCGGCGGCTTGCAGGCACCGTACTTCGACAAGGAGTCCGGCGAGGCAATCGGCGCCGGCATCGATCGCCTCGACGCCATTCTCCTCGGGCGGAAGACGTACGACATCTTCGCTGGTTTCTGGCCCACCGCACCGGCCGACGACCCAATCGCGGCCCGGTTCAACTCCGTGCCGAAATATGTCGCTTCACGCACACTGGCCGAGCCCGCTTGGGCCGGGACGAGAGTGCTCGCCGACGTCGCATCCGGGGTCCGCGAGATCCGCGAGCGCCACGACGAGACCCACGTCATCGGCAGCGGCGACCTCTTTCAGACCCTCCTCGCCGAGGACCTCGTCGACCGGCTCAACCTCTGGCTGTATCCGGTGACTTTCGGCACGGGCAAGCGGATCTTCCGGGACGGTACAGTTCCAGCCGCCTTCGCCGTGGCCCAGCCACCTCGGGCCTTCCCGAAGGGCGCGATCTGGCTCGTTTACGAGCGCGCGGGCGATGTGGTGACAGGCGTGGACATCGAGGCAAAGCGCGCGGAGACATGACAGCCGGTGGCGTGAGTGGAGCCCGGTGGGTGCTGCACGTCGATCTCGACCAGTTCATCGCGGCGGTCGAAGTGCTCCGGCGGCCGGAGCTTGCGGGCAAGCCGATTATTGTCGGGGGTCGGGGCGACCCCACGGAACGGGCCGTGGTGTCGACCGCATCCTACGAAGCACGGGCATTCGGCGTGGGTTCCGGAATGCCTTTGCGCATTGCGGCTCGGAAAGTGCCCGACGCTGTGATCCTGCCCGTCGATCAGGAGGCTTATCTCGCGGCGTCCGAGACGGTGATGGATACCCTGCGAGCGCAGCCTGGCGCCACAGTGCAGGTACTGGGCTGGGATGAAGCTTTTGTGGGCATTGAGACGGAGGATCCGGAAGCCTACGCCCGGCAGGTGCAGGCCGCCGTCCTGGAACGAACGCAACTGCACTGCAGCGTGGGCATCGGCGACACCCTGGTCCGGGCGAAGGTCGCCACTGGATTCGGTAAGCCCGCTGGCGTCTTCCGGCTCACCGGCGCGAATTGGCTCGACGTCATGGGCAGCCGGCCCACCAGGGAGCTGTGGGGCGTTGGCACCAGGGTGTCGGCCCGTCTGGCCAAACTCGGCATCAACACCGTCGCTGAACTGGCAGCGTCCGACCCCCAGGCCCTGGTCCCGGAATTCGGCCCCAGGATGGGTCCGTGGTACGCGCAGCTTGGACGAGGCGACGGCGCCAGCGTTGTGGACGACACCCCGTGGGTTGCCCGCGGGCACAGCCGCGAGACCACCTTCCAGCAGGACCTCACCGATCCGTCCCAAGTGGAGGACGCTGTGCGGGAGCTGGCGGCGCATGTCCTTGAGGATGTTGTGGCCGAAGGACGGCCCGTGGTCGGGCTGACCCTGAAAGTCCGGTACGCGCCGTTCTTGACCACGACCCAAGGGAAGAAGATTCCGGAGACATTCGACCGGAACGAAATCCTCGCACGGGCCTTGGATCTCGCAGCCGGAATCGAGGCGGGACGTCCGATCCGGCTTCTGGGCCTGAGGGCCGAAATGGCAATGCCCGGCGACGCCCGAAAGGGACATACGCCCACGCGCGGCGGTTGGTGACGCCGTCGTTCCCTATATGGGCGGGTAATGTCGCCGGCCATTTCGAGCCGGTAGTCCCCCCGCCGACAATATGCGGGATCATTGCGTCTGGACCCTGCGCGGCCGTTGCCCTATCGTTGGGGAACCGAGCACAGTCGGCTTGAGTCTCCGCATCGGAGGTACATGGTGGGCATCATCTCGTCTGGATTTCATGGGAGACGCCAGGGCGGCAATCCGGCGTTGCCACCGGGACAATACGAGACCGGCAGCTTCCCGGTACTTACGGCCGGCCCCGCCCCCCGGATCCCCACTGGCGAGTGGGAATTCTTCATCGCCACTGAGTCCGGGCAGCGTCATGCGTGGGCTTGGGACGCATTCATGGCATTGCCCCAGATGGACATCCATACGGATATCCATTGCGTGACCAGCTGGTCCAAGCTGGGCACCACGTGGCGAGGAGTGTCCCTGGATACTCTTTTTGAGAACGTGGAAACAAACTGCAGGTTCACCATGGCCCACTCCTATGGCGGATACACCACCAACGTGCCGCTCCCGGACCTTCTTGGCGGCCGGGCATGGGTGGCCTGGGAATTCGATGGCGAGCCGCTTGAACGCGCCCACGGCGGACCTGCCCGACTCCTCGTGCCGCATTTGTACTTTTGGAAGAGCGCAAAGTGGATCAACGGCATCGAGCTGACGCAGGAGGACAATCCAGGCTTTTGGGAATCCAACGGTTACCACCTCCACGGCGACCCGTGGCGGGAGGAACGCTACTCATGAGGTGCGTGGGATGAGCACGCTGTGGCGCGTGGCCGACGTCGTCAGCAGCATGCCGGAAACGGAAACCGCCAGAACCATAGGGCTGCGGGTGAACGGCCTGAACGGCAACCTCGCCGGACAGCACATTGACGTCCGGCTCACTGCCGACGATGGATACACGGCCGTGCGCTCATATTCCGTGGCCAGGGCGGGCATGGACGAAACCCTGGAGATCACTGTCGACGAATTGGCCAACGGAGAGGTCTCCCCTTACTTGGTCAGGGAACTGGCGGTCGGGGACCAATTGGAGATCCGTGGGCCGGTGGGTGGCTGGTTCGTCTGGAAACCGACGGACACCAACCCCGTTCAGCTGATTGCCGGTGGATCCGGGATCGTGCCGCTCATGTCCATGATCCGCGCACACCAGGCATCGGAAAATCCGTCGCAGTTCCGGCTGCTCTATTCGCTCAAGTCACCGGATGCCGGGTTCTATCGGGAAGAACTCCAAACCTTGAGCCGGGAATCCCACAAGCTGATCATCGACTACGTCTACACACGCGAGGCACCGAAGGGTTGGCCGACCGCTCCGCAACGGCTCACCGCGGAAACGCTGCTGGCCAACATCCTGCCGAAGGACCCCGCCCTGGACACCTTCATCTGTGGCCAGACCGTCTTTGTGGAAACGGTCGCGGAATGGCTCGTGCAGGCGGGATACCCCACCGCCTCGATCAAGACCGAGCGCTTCGGCGGAACAGGAGGAATCCGGTGAGTGGCAAGAACGGCTCCGAACCTCCGGGCGCTAAGGATCCGGACCTGGAGGATCAGGACATCGAGGATCAGGACATCGCTGGAATCGCCGGCAATGCGATACCCCATCTGGACGGAAACGCGGTGGCCGGACCCCTGTGGGACTTGTTCCGCTTCGATATCGTCGCCGCGATCGGACGGTGCAGGCATTGCGGCGCCGTCCGCGTCTTCGGGGAGACGATGGTGTACGTTGACGCCCCGGGAATCGTTGTGCGCTGCGCATCCTGCGATGGTGTGCTGCTGCGCCTCGTGGAGACGCCCACCCGGTACTGGCTCGATGTGAGCGGACTCAGCTATCTGCAAATCGACCGAGAGGGCTAAGGCAACGCGCTCCGTCGGTCCCTGCGCCTGCGTTCTGGATCCGTAAGGATTCCACCCGCGACGGCGGGGGCTGACGTTGGGATGATGGGGTCATGTCATTGCTCCTGGGACCGTCCGCAGAACCACATGCCCGGATCGGAATCATTGGCGGAACCGGCCTGTACAAGCTGCCCGGGGCCGTCGTGCTCGACACGCTGGACATCCCGACCCCGTTCGGGGCGCCCTCAAGTCCCGTCACGGTCGTCCGGCTGCCCGCCCCGGACGGCGACGGGGACCGCGCCGGGGACGGCGGCCCGGTGGTCGCATTCCTGAGCCGGCACGGCCGCGGGCACAGCGTTGCCCCGCAGCAGATCAATTACCGCGCCAATCTCTGGGCCCTCAAGAGCCTGGGCGTAGAAGCGGTTATCTCCTCCGCGGCTGTGGGCGGACTGGTTTCCAGCCACGGAACCGGCACTTTTGCCGTACCCGATCAAGTCCTGGACAAGACCTGGGGCCGCGCGGACACCTTCTACGACGGCTCGTTGCCCACCGGGGTGCAGCACTTGCCCGCTGCCGAGCCCTACAGCGCCCCGTTGCGCGCTGCGCTCATTGCCGCCCTGGAGCGCCAGGGGGAAGAGTTCGCCAGCGCGGCCACCGTGGCCGTCATCAACGGTCCGCGCTTCTCCACCAAAGCCGAGTCCGCGGCCCTGGTTCAGTCCGGAGCGCAGCTGATCAGCATGACCCAGTACCCGGAGCCGATGCTCGCCGCCGAATTGAACATGCAGTTCGCGGCGCTGGCATTCATTACGGATGCCGACACAGGGCACGATGGCTCCGAACCCGTGACGGCGGAACTGGTTCTGGGCCGCCTGGCGGCCGCGCAGCCACGGATCCTCGCGGTTCTGTCCGACGCGGTGCAGACAGTGTCCGCGGGGTTGGCCGGCGCTGGGCCGGCGAACGACGGCGGAATGTGGCGGATGGCGCTCATGCCGGCTGCCGCGGTGTCCACGGTAATGGGCACTGCGGGCCCTGTCCGCCCCGGTAGGGGACGAACAGGGCCGTGAGGATATTGGTCACCGGCGGTGCCGGTTTCATAGGCAGCCATATCGTCGATGCCGCCGTGGCACGCGACTGGGAGGTCCGGATCCTGGATTCGATGGATCCGGCAGTGCACCCGGTTCGACTGCGGGAAATCTCCGGCGTGCCTGTGCCGGTGGGCAACGTCGGAGACCCGGCTGCAGCGGCAGAGGCGCTCGCGGGAGTCGACGTCGTGGTACACCAGAGCGCCAAAGTAGGCCTTGGCGTGGACTTCTTCGACGCGCCGGACTACGTCCGCAACAACGATCTGGCGACGGCTGTGCTTCTGGCGGGCATGGCGGCCTCAGGCGTCGACAAGCTGGTCCTGGCTTCCTCCATGGTGGTCTACGGTGAGGGCGCCTACACCAACTCGGCCGGCGCGCCGGTGCGCCCGGGCCCGCGCCGGGTGGAGGATCTGGAGCGCGGAATCTTCGATCCCCGGGATCCTGCCACCGGCGAGCTGCTGCTGCCGGCGCTTGTCAGCGAAGACGCGGCAATGGATCCGCGGAACGTCTACGCTGCCTCCAAACTGGCCCAGGAAAACCTGGCTTCCGCGTGGGCTCGCTCAACCGGAGGAACCGCGATCGCGCTCCGGTACCACAACGTCTACGGCCCCAGGATGCCCAAAGACACCCCGTACGCGGGCGTAGCCAGCCTGTTCCGCTCGGCGCTGGCGCGCGGGGAGGCTGTGCGCGTGTTCGAGGATGGCGGGCAGAGGCGCAGTTTCATCCACGTCAGGGACGTTGCGGAAGCGAATCTGTTGTCCATCGACGCGTTGGTGGCGGGCCGGATCGCGTCGGGCAGCCTGAGGGCCTATAACATCGGGGCCACGGAGGTCCACACGATTGGGCAGATGGCCGCGGTCCTGAGCTCTGTCAGCGGGGCGGCTGACCCTGTGATCACCGGCGAATTCCGGCTAGGCGACGTCCGACATATCACTGCCAGCTCGGCGAGGGCCCGGGCCGAGCTGGGTTGGATCCCCAAGCATGGTTTTGAGGACGGCATGCACGAGTTCGCCAACGCACCGTTGCGCGGAGACCAAGGCTAGCCGTCCGGGCCCGACGGAGGGCAAACGTCCCGGTTCCGTAAGGATTTCCGCCTGTCGCGCAGGGCCTGTGGATTCTACGGTCAAAGGGTGGAGAAAGAGCAAAGCGGTACCCACGGTTCACACGATGGAATCGGCATGGCCGGCGTCCAGAGCGGGCCAGTTGACGACGACGGCGGTCCGCCCGCGGTGCTGGTAGACGTGGTGCTGCCGTGCCTCAATGAACGTCCGGCCCTTCCCAAGGTGCTCGGGGCGTTGCCACCCGGATACCGCGCGATCGTCGTGGACAACGGGTCAACCGACGGTTCCGGTGCTCTGGCCGCCAGACTGGGGGCCGCCGTCGTCGACGAACCGAGGCGCGGCTTTGGCGCGGCGGCGCATGCCGGACTGCTGGCGGCCACGGCCGAGTTTGTGGCCTTTTGCGATTGCGATGGTTCGCTGGATCCCTCCCAACTGGCGACGATGCTGGAGCTCGTCCGCACTGGTCGTGCCGATTTGGTGTTGGGTGCCCGGCGTCCTGCCCGCGGTGCCTGGCCGATCCACGCCCGCTTGGCCAACATGGCCTTGAGCCGGCGATTGCGCCGGCTGACGGGTATCCCTGTCACGGATCTTGGCCCCCTTCGCCTTGCCCGGCGCAGCGCTCTCCTGGGACTGGACCTCAGGGACCGACGCAGCGGATACCCGCTTGAGATGTTCCTTAAGGCCCACCGCGCCGGCTGGCGTGTAGTCGAGATCCCGGTCGACTATGCGCCCCGCGTGGGGAAGTCCAAGGTCACTGGGACACTTCGCGGAACCGTCACGGCCCTCAAAGACATGGCAACGCAATTGGCCGCCGCTTCGGGGCGGACACCGCAGACGAAGGGTGGCAGCTCGGCGGATCGGCCAGCGGCCGACGCCGAAAGAGCGACGCCGTGAACCTCACCATCGCCGTCATCGCCAAAGAGTGCAGCCCAGGCATGGTCAAAACGCGGCTTACTCCCCCGCTCACCCCGGAACAGGCCGCAGCCTTGGCCCAGACCAGCCTGAGCCAGACACTGGAAACAGTGCGGTCCCTCCCCGCAGCCAGGCGGTTGCTGGTGTTTGACGGTACGCCGCTGCAGGGGGACGCTGCCGGTTTTGAAGTATTCGCCCAAAGCACCGGCGGCCTTGACGAACGGCTGGCGGCCATCTGTTCACTCGCGTCCGGACCCCTGCTGATCCTTGGCATGGACACGCCCCAGCTATGCCGTGACCAGTTGGCCCCGCTGCTGGCGGACTGGGCAGCCCCCGCTGCGGTGGCGCTTCGCCGCGCGTGGCTCGGCCCGGCGTCGGACGGCGGCTTCTGGGCGTTGGGCCTGTACCGGCCCGACGGCGGTTTGCTCCGCGGCGTGGAAATGTCCACCCCGCAGACCGGGGCGCACCAACTGGACCGGCTGACCCGCGGCGGCTTGGACGTGGGACTGTTGCCCGTCTTGACGGATGTGGACCACTTTGCCGACGCCCTGGCTGCTGCGCAACGATGCAGTGGAACCCCCTTTGCCTGCGCAGTCGAGCGCTTGGCCACGGGGCTGCAAGCGGCGGGTGCGCCGGTTGAGGCGCTGTCCGCGGCCGCGCCCACCCGAAGGACCGCCCCGTAATGAGCATCCAGGCAGCCTCCAGGGGTACCGATGCGAGGGACGCTGACGCTCTTGCTGCGGAGACCGGCAGGCTTGCCCCGTTTGGACAAGCTCTATTGGGACAGGGTCTATTCGGACAGGGCGGCCACGAACCGTATGCCCGTAGCCTGCCCCTCGGCCTGGGCTGCCTGACGCTGCATCCGGCCTCTGCCTGCCACGAAACCATCGGACCCGTCCACTTCAACGTGCTCGGCTGGTCCGCGCCGGCTACGGCAAGCGAACGCGAACTGCTGCGTACCCTCCGTGGGCCGGTCCTCGATGTGGGCTGCGGCCCGGGCCGGATGCTGCAGGCCGCCCGGGAACTGGGACTGGCCTCCCTCGGCGTCGATTCAAGCCCGGCCGCCGTGCGGCTGGCAAGCGACCGCGGCGGTGCCGCCATCCTAGGCTCCATCTTCGACCCCGTCCCGCACGAGCAAGGTTGGGGTTCGGCCCTGTTGCTGGACGGCAACATCGGCATAGGCGGAAACATCCGGGTGCTACTGGAACGCGTTGCGTCACTGCTGGCGCCCGGCGGTCAGGTGCTGGCAGAGGCCGAAGGCCCGGATTTCCTCGATGTGGCCTATCTGGCGGTGCTGGAGGATTCCGACGGACGGGCCAGCGCCGCCTTTCCCTGGGCCCGCGCCGGCGCGAAAGCGCTCGCCCTACACGCGGCCCGGGCGGGGCTGGATACCGCTGTCACCCGGACGGTTCAGGACCGGGTCTTTCTGACCTTGGAACGGCGGCCGTAGAGTCCGACTGCGGCCACAACCGCAGCCGCGGCCACCACCAGGACCACCCAGAAAACGCCAAGGACCAGCGCATAGTCCCCTTGGAGGACGGTGCCGTTGGCGCCGCTGTCCGGACCCCTTGGCTGGAGCACCTGCTGGGCACGGACCAGTGGGGCTGCGACCAAGGTCACCACTGCCCCCACAAGCAGGGCACCGCGCACAATTCCCTGCTGGACAGGGCTCAGCCCATACGTCAGCCGCGACAATCCGCCGCCGGCCAGCGTCGTCAACGGAACCAGCACGCCGTCGTGCACCAACAACGCCACGGCAAGCCAGGCCGCCACACCGATCAGCTGGGCAGGTGGCACATTGGCCAGGAATCCGAAGAGCGCATAACCGAGAGCCGCCAGGCCCAAGGCGCCCAGGGCCGCTCTCACCCACCAGACGGTCCTGTGCCCCGCCGGCGCCGACGGACGCACCAAGGGCAGGCGCATCAGATCACCTCCACTTTGTGCACCCATTTGGTCTGGAGGACCCCCGGGCGGCCGGGTGCGATGATCCGTGCCGGATAGCCGTGGTCCAGGTCCAGGGGTTCACCGTTGAGCTCGAGCGCCAGCAATGTCTGCTCGTCCTGGCTGTATGCGGCCGGCATGAAGGAGCGCCCGTAGACGCCGCCCTTCTCCATGCTGGAAATCTGCAACTCGGCATCCGCCGGGGCGCCCACCGTTGCCATGAGGTCCCTGATTCGGACACCGCGCCACTGGGCCCCTTGGCTCCAGCCTTCTACGCAGGCGATGGGCAATCCGTAACTGTACTGCGGCAGGGCCGCCAGTTGTGCCAGCGTGAACGTCTTCTGCACCGATCCCGAAGACACGGTCAGCACCCAGTCGGGAGCCAGCGCGGCGTCAGCCACACCTGCCTGGGCTGCGGTCCTGTTGATGGGTACGCCCTGCGGGCCGGTATCCATTCGGCGCGGCGCGAAGAGGTTCAGGCCCGACAGCCAAGCGAAGGACTGGCCCGCCGTCGTTAAGACGACGACGCCGGTGCCGGCGGTGATTGCCGCCAGGAACCCTCTGCGGCTCCAGCTGTGCCCGCGTCCAGGCTTAACGGCGGCCGGGACCGCATTGCCGGCCCCGATTCCCCCTTCAGCCTCCGCGGCGATAGCGGCCGCGTCCGATCGACGGCTCCAATGCGCCCGTATGAGCGGCAGCTTGATAGCGATGTGAAGCGCCAATGATCCGATGATGACCCAGGCCAGCCAATAGTGGACATCCCTGAAAGAAAACGGCCAGGGGTACCACTGGAAAGTGTTGAGCAATCCGATGGTGACTTCCACCAGCGAAGCGGCTACAAAGAGCGCAATCGAGGCCCGTTCGAGTGCATGCACCACGGATTTCAGCGGAGGCCAGCGCAGGAGTTCTGGGTACACGGACCATAGCTTGGCCGCCAGGAGCGGGATGGACGCAATCCCGGTGGTGACATGGATGCCCTGCGTAGCCACGTATAGCCACACGGGACGGGTAAGGAAGAGCATCCAAGTTGGCGGATCCTGCAGAAGGTGGCTGAACAACCCGGTCAAGAAGCACACACTGAAGGCAAGGCCTAGCCAACGGCCCAGCACTACCGTCAGCCGCCGGCTGCGCAAAGGTGAGGAGAACCGTCCGTTCACCGCTTCCATCCGCTGTTGGAGGAAAGTGGTCAATCTGTCCATACCTTGATCAGACCACCAAGACCCGCCCTCCGTCCCGGTCCAGACCTTACGAAAGGCAAACGGTCCCGTGGATTCATGCCCCGACAGCGTGCAAGTGATGCAGGATCAAAGGGTGAGCGAACCGACAACCCGGCGCGCGTCCGGCATTTCGGCTGCGGTGGTGGCGCTGGCCTTGGTGGCTTTACTCGCCGTCGTGGTCTGGTGGACGGTCACTACCGATCCGTCAGCGGAGTGGGCGTCCCCCCTGGGCACACTGGCGGCCTGGAGCGTCTTCGTCCCGGCGGCACTGGTGGCGCGCCGGATCCCGGCCCGTGTTTCGGCCGCCCTCGTGCTCCTGGGCTCCCTTCTGCTGGGAGCCGCGGCCATCGCCGCACCGCCGGCCACGAGCAACGATTCCGCACGCTATGCGTGGGACGGCATCGTCCAGAAAGCCGGAATTTCCCCTTATGCCCACGTTCCGGCGGACGAGACGCTGCGGCCGCTGCGGCCGGCCTGGCTGTTCCAGGACGCTGGACCGGATGGAACCTGCCACAGTAATCCCTTCCCCACGGGCACGGAGACCACCACCAACATTCCCGGCGGCAGCACCCTGTGCACGGCCATCAACAGGCCCGCCGTGCCTACTGTCTATCCGGCGGTGGCAGAGCTGTATTTCCTGGCCGTGCGGCTTATCCCCGGTTCCGAGGTGGGGTTCATCGTGTTCCAGCTGGCCGGGCTGTTGCTCAGCCTGGCCGTGACGGTGGCGCTGTTGGCCTTCCTGCGCCGCACCGGAAGGCCAGCACACCACGCCGTGTGGTGGGCTTGGTCTCCGCTGGTGGCCTTTGAAGCCATCAACGGTGCGCACGTGGATGCACTGGGCACCGCTTTGGCCTTGGCGGCAGCGCTGCTGCTGGTGGGCGGGCGCACGCTGGGTTCCGGCGTGGCCTTTGGCGCGGCGGTGGCCACCAAGCTGATTCCAGCCATCAGCGCCCCGGCCCTGCTGTACCGGCGGCCGGTCCGCTTCGTCGCCGCGGCCATTGCCACATTTGCAGTGGCGTACGTGCCCTATGTCCTCGCCAGCGGTTGGGCCGTACTGGGCTATCTGCCCGAATACCTGCGCTCGGAGGGATACGACGGGCAAGACAGCCCGCGCTTCACGCTGTTGAAGCTGGTGCTCCCGGCCAGCTGGGCAGCGCCGGCCGCACTAGTACTTTTGCTCGGCCTGGCCATTTACGTGTGGCGGACCACCGACAGCGCCCGGCCCTGGGACGGGCAGGTCTTGATGGCCGGAGGAATGCTGCTGATCGTCTCGCCGAGCTACCCCTGGTACGCGCTGCTGCTCCTGCCATTCGTGGTGCTGAGCGGTCTTTACGAGTTCACCGCGATCGCTCCCGCGCTGGCCCTGATGTATTTCACCGGGGCCGAACCCTACGGCCAGTCGGCGGCGCGATGGGGACTGGGCGCCGTCGTCGTGATCGTGGTGGCTGCCACGGTGGTGAGGCGACGGCGGCAGCACGCGAGCGGTAGTAGGTGGTCGATCCGGCGCTGACCCCCGTATGGTGGTCCCGGGAGGCCGGCTGGCCCGTTATGCTCGGCACATGTCACCGGATCGCTATCTCACTGAGCTGACCAGCAGCCTGGACCGCCTCAGCGTCCTGGCACGCCAGCCCGAGGACATTCTGGCTCGTCCCGTGCCCGCCTGTCCTGGCTGGACGCTTATGGATCTCTTCGGGCATCTGGGGTCAATCGAACGTTGGGCAGCCCAAATAGTCCTTTCGGGGAAGTTCGTCGAGGAACCGGCACCACCGGCCAACGGCGCCGTATCGTGGTTCCTCGAAGGCGCCGACGCCTTTCTCGGGACCATGGCGGCACTGGATCCCGAAAAACCGTGCTGGAACTTTGGCCCACCCCCGCGCACAGCCGGGTTCTGGCGTCGCCGCCAGGCACATGAACACGCCGTCCACCTCATCGATGCGAGCCAGGCATCAGGGTTGGCTATCCCTACTTTCGCAGCAGACTTCATGCTCGACGGAATCGACGAAATCCTGACAATGTTCGCCCCGCGCCAACTTCGGCTGGGACGGATGCCCCTACCGGAAGGGGCAGTGACCTTCCGGGTACCCGGGGCCGCCAGCTGGACGGTCGGCGAAGGGGCCGCGCAGGCCTCGATTACATCCCCGCCGCAGGGGATGTACCTGGGTCTCTGGGGCCGGTCCAGTCTCTTGGAAACAGCGATCATCGAAGGCGACAAAGACCTCGCGGTCCGCGTTCTGCAGGGCCCCCTCACCCCCTGAATTCCCCTGCCTCGGCGACGACGCCCGGCCGGCCAGCTTCTCCGCTGCCGCCACGTCGAGCGGCCGGACCAAGTGCAACGACTGCTCGACGAACTGTGGTCCCGGTGAAGTGTTGCCCCTACTTCAGCAGGTGCACGACCGTCGTTTCGGTGTCGGCCGGATCTGGTGTCGGGTCTCCATAGATCTCCCAGGAGTGACCGGCAGATTCCCTATGATTCGCAGCCATCCACTTCTCGATCGCCTTGTATGCCTCGCCCATGCGGTGGTATGGCCCACGGTGGACCGCTATGGCAGCCTGGCCCGCGGGGGTTTCGGTTGCGTAGACCTCGCCCGCCGTTTCAAAGGTGCGGGTGACTTCTACTCCGAAGTCGCACAGTAGGGGAGCATCGGGTTGGTCCGGGTGGTGGCAGACGAAGATGTTGTGGCCGTCGGTCCACAGACCCGGTTGACCGCGAATAAAGTCCCAGACCTTGCCCACCGCAGGCCCCCATGCCGAGCCGACTTCGCCCGGCGCGACCTCGCGGCGGACGGCGGCCAGCATGCGCGGGTGAACAGTCTGTAGGTTGACGGGGACCGACATGCCCGGACCGGCCCGGATCCTCAGCTAGTACTTGTCCGCGGAGTCGACGGATTCCCCCACAGTGACTTCAGGGGCCACATCGGGATCGCCGCCGACCGAGCCGATGAACGCCTGGATCTCCGGATCACCGAAGAATTTCTGGAATGCCTCTGCCGATTCCCATTCGTCGACCACGAGGACAAACCCGTCACCGATCGCGAACTGGTGGTGGATCGCGCCCGCAGCCCGGCCGCGCTCCCCCCACTGGCGGTATTCGTCCGCGCGCTCCTCGAGCGACTTGGTGAAAACGCTCGTGTCACCGGAAACCTTGGTTGCAATGATGACGGACATGATTTGACCTCCTATGGCCTGAACTCAGCTCGTGGCAGCCAGCCGCACGACGATGCGCTTGATCGGTCTGACACGTCAAAGACCATACTCACTCCCCCTCACAACCGCCCGAGTGGCCGCTACTTGTCATTCGCCGCGATCTGTCCAGGGTTCTCTAGTTACTGAACCCGGATAGGATCTCCGGGTACCCAGCTTCCCGAACAGTCCCGAGAGAACCCCACCGCATGCCGCACCTTGCCCCCGCCCTCCAGCTCCAGACCTTGCCGCAGATGCTCCTGGACGTCGCCGCCGTCGAGCACAATATCGGGATCAAAGAGGCCTGGACACGGGAGCACGGCATGGTGCTGGCCCCGCACATCAAGACCACCATGACGGCCGAGATCGTCCGCCGGCAGCTGCCCGGCTCCTGGGGCGTGACCGTGGCGACCACCGCGCAGGCCGCCCACGCCATCGAGTGGGGTGCCACCCGGATCCTCATCGCGAACGAGGTGCTGTTCCGCGGCCACCTCGAGCAACTGCGTGCCTGGCTGGCGGCTTCGCCGGAAACGGAGATTTACTGCCTGGCCGATTCAGCGGCGGGCGTCCGGGCCATGGCCGAGGTATTCGAGGACTCGCCCCGGCCCCTGAACGTCTTGATCGACGTCGGAACCCCCGGCGGCCGAACCGGGATCCGCAGCGACGCCGAGGCTGGCCCGCTGGCCGCGGAAATCCGTGCCGCCGGCGGCCTCCTGCTGGCCGGCGTCAGCGCCTACGAGGGCGTGGCACCGAACACCCGTACTGATGAAAACCTGGCCGGGATCGATTCACACTGCCGCCTGGCCCGAGACATTTTCGATCAACTGCACCCCGCTTTCGAGGTGGAGCTGCCGGTCTTCAGCAACGGCGGCTCTGCATTCCAGGACCGCGCGGCCGCGTTCCTGCCCGGGAGCGCCTCCGTCAATGTGCTCCGTTCAGGCTGCTACGTGGTGCACGACCACGGCACCTACCAGAGCGTCTCCCCGGTCCCCGGACTGACTGCCGCAGCGGCGGTGCGGGCGCTGGTCATCTCCGCCCCCGAAGCCGGGCGGGTGGTCCTGAACGCGGGCAAGCGCGAGTTGGCGTACGACGCCGGCCTGCCGGTGATCGTTTCCCGGTACCGTCACGGGGCCCTCCTGCGTGCCGGTGCTGGCGCCACGCTGACCCGCCTCTTCGACCACCACGCCATCGTGGACGACGCCGAGGGCCTGCAGGTCGGCGACATCGTGGACCTGGGCGTCTCCCACCCTTGCTCGCTGTTCGACCGCTGGCGCGAGGTCGTCGCAGTCAGCGATGACGCCGTCGAGACCTGGCGGCCGAGCTTCTAAACAGTGCTCCAAAATGGCCAATCATCCCGGAGTCGGGAGCGCTTCCGCTGACTGCGGGGTGTAGGCCTCCGTCGAAGCCTCAGGGCGTTTCCTCCCCGCCTTTTGGTGCGGGTTCCCGAAGCACAAGCAGACTTCCCGCGAAGGCAGGAACATCAAAGTAGAAACTGTGCAGGTCGTCCACTGAATTGAGAGTCTCCGCCGTGAATGCATCCGTCACGTCGGAGCCGGGGGTCAGAAGTGTCGAGTTGACCGTTCCGGAGATGTCTTCGCCGGTGAAGTTCAGGACAGTGACCGCGACGGCTTCCGAGGGAAGCCGCTGGACCATGACGAGCATCCCTGGGTGCGAAACGTCCGGGACGTCGATGAGTTCGCCTTTTGCAAGCTGGAGCTCTTCGCGTTTGGCGAGGATGGCGGACAATTTTCGAGCAAAAGACGTCTCGTCCTTCAGCTGCTCCGGAAGCGTGCCATACAAACTCCGTCCCTTGGGCAGGCCGGAGGACGACCCGGCAGCCCCGGGGTTGACCCCCATCAGGTCGTGCGCACCGCGGTTGATCCATCTGGTGTCGCCCGTAGAGACTAGTTGAGCCACTTTGTCGACGTCCACGGAAACAACGCCGCAGAGATCCCAGCCTGAGAGAGCAAAAACGCCAGGCTGGAGCGCGTTGTACATCGATAAGAGCAGGTGCACGTCGCGGACCTGATCCACCTGCTCGGCAGTCATGGTTTCGAGGTCCCGTATGCCCAGTGCGGCCGTGATGACGCTCGCGGTGGTGCAGGCGATGCCGTTCGTGGTGAACAACAGGTTGTACGGAGCGGCTTCTCCCGTGAGGCCGTCCCGGAGATCATTCTGGATCCGTTCAGCGACGCCGGCGCCAGTGAGGTTCTGGCCGAAGAGGTGGAAGGTCTCATCCTTATGCCGGGTAGTGAAATGGACGAGTTCGTAGGTCAGTTCGTCGTGGTTCTGCAGCCCATGGACCAGGGAGGCCTGATCGACGCCGGCCTCCATCGCCAGCCGCAGGGTTAGGCGGAGGAACTCTGTATTTCCAGTAACGAGGGCGTGGTGGTAGGCCGGCCTGGTCACGAAGTCGTAAGAGAGATCGGGTCCGTTTACGGAGGTTTCCTTTATGTCGTCGATGGTGAGGTTGAGCTCCTGGAAAGTGAAACCCCCGACCTTTCGCACCATGCTCGCGATGAGCTGGTTCGCGGCCTGGGACAGCGGATGCCCCTCTGACCAGCCGGGAAGTTCCTCCGCGCTCTTCTCTACGCCCAGGAATCCGTTGGCATCCAGCCTTAAGGCGCCGGTTCCAAGGTCCACCAGTGAGTGGAGCGCGTCGCCGATCACAAGCCGCATGCCTGCAAAAGTCGGGTCCAACCAGTTGATGGATGGCTGTCCGGCTTTGAAATAGTGCAGGTACACCCACCGGCGCATCGTGCCGTCTGTTCCGTATACCGCCCGCGTGGCGCTCCAGTTCGTCTCTTTGATGTCGGGTTCATAAAAGATCACGCGCTGCAGTTGGCCGATGATATAGCCAGCTTCCTGGAGTGCCCTTTCGGCCTCGATGCTGATGTTGACAGAGTCTTTGCCCTCGGGGACATCCGGGAGCAGATGCCAGTCAGACTCCGGGATATGGATCATGTGGTAGATCCCTGGATAGTCTTTGTAGTTCATTTCCGCCAGGCGAAAGTCCGGGCCCTTGCCTGTATGCCCGGGAACGATATCGTCCACAATCGTTGCGCCGTGATCAGTGGCGGCCTGACACATTGCCCGGAATTCTTCTTCGGTTCCGAACGACGGATCGATGGCCATGCTGATTCTGTCGAAGTGTCCGTCCACGCTGGCGGTGTAATCCCAGCCGGTGATTCCTCCGGCGCGCTTCACCGGACCCGTGTGCAGACCCTGTATGCCGATTTCCTGGAACGCATCCCACAGACCGGGTTGCGCCAATGCACCTAAGAACGACTGCCCGGGAGCCGTGATAAGGGACAAGGGATACGCGGTGAACCAGACCGACGCCCTGTCAAGGGCCGAGCGGGGACTTGGATGTGCAAACGGTTTTTGCCACATGCTCGCCTGGCCTGACAGCTGCCTTGACATGGCGTCTGCGTCGCCGAGCATGGATTGGTTTCGCAGCCACTCAACATAGACGGCGTTCCGCGCATCCGGGTCAAACGGCGGTCGACCTTCATCAAGTGTTTGGCGACGGCGCGCCTTGGGACGAAGCTGACGGGGGCGAGCAGGATAGAACTGCTCATCGTAGGTAATCTCAGACAAGGCTGCAGTCACGGCCTGGTCGTCGCTCGGTTCTTCCGCTGATTCGCGGTTCATGGATTCCGGAGTGTTCATTTGCAGGTGTCCTCGTCCCTTCCAGATTTTGCTGTGGCCGTTAGCCTAGGCGAAAGTGTCCGCATAAGACCATCGCTTCGACGAACCGGACGGTGGAGCGCGTGCGGTTCGCGCTCCACCGCCTCGCTTACGCGTACGGCGGTGAGGAGCGCAGTCAAGTTGGCGCGCAGGAACTGCTGGACCTGTCCGGCACCCGCATAACTAGCGGGCACTGCAAGCGTCAGTGCAACTGCTGCTGCCAGCCAGCCGGGACGCGTGAGGCTGGGCCCGGAACGCCTTGATCGAGCGGGTGATGCGCCGGTGGTTCAAGTTCCGGTCCGGTGAAAAACTCGGAGTTCGGATAGTTGAAGAACCAGTCCTCGCCCGGTTCGAAGCTGCGGATGACCGGATGGCCGCTGGTTTGCGCATGGGCTGTGGCGTGTTGCCCCGGCGAGTTGTCGCAGCAGCCGATGTGTCCGCACTGGGCGCACCGGCGTAAATGCAGCCACCAGCCTCCGTTGGACTCGCATTCGACGCAACCAGGTCCGCTGGGTGGAATCGAAACGTCGATTCCTGGTTTTGCATTCATCGTGGCTTCCCTCGAATTGGAGTGCCTTTAGACCACCCACTACTCTACGCTCCGGCCATTCCGCGCCGAAGGAGTGGCCGAGCGCCGACTGCCCCGCGGCCCGGCCTGTTGGCCTCCTCGTGAGCGCTGCCAACGGGCCGGCTCCGCCTCCAAAGCAGCCCGGTCCCAGTGTCCCGTCTCCGCAGCCGCTTCGTAGGTGGATTGCAGGAACCGCAACAGCATCTTGTCGGGGTCCGATGCCGTGCGGACGCTCTCATACGGGAGGAGGTACAGCCTGCCGTCATTGTTGTAGGTGGCGCCGTCGACGTCGTTCACATATTCGGCGTAGCCGGCAGGCTCGGGATAGGAGTACGCATAGAAGGCTCCTTCGTCCCCTCCCCCGGGCCAAAACCCGCAGCTGCTTAGCTCGTGGGAATAACCCTCCACCATCACCCAGTCGGCGCAGTTCGGGACTCCTCCGGGATGCGTGGGCGCGTCCCGTCCGGAGAATCGGGCGTACGCCAGGTCCATGCCTCCCCAGAAGAAGTGGACGGGACTGGTCTTGCCCCTGAACCGGGACCTGAATTCATTCAGGACCCGGTCCGACTGGACCAATTGTCGCCAGAACAACTGACTAGCCTCAGGGTCGTAGGAGGCATGCTGATGGTCCTCGGCGAAGGGTATGGCCGGGTCCACCTCGTTCGGGATGCCGCGGATGGACGCCTCGATGCCGAGCCTGCCCAAGGCTTCGAATACCTCGGAGTGGAATTCGGCCACCGACTTGGCTTCGAGGACGACGAATGCCGAAGTTCCTTTGCTGGAGCGGATATGCAGCCGGTGGTCAAGGAAATCGAATTCGATGTCGTAGGCCTCGCGGCCGTACGGGATCATTGATGTCGTCAGTCCACGCGGCGTGACGTATAGCGTCACCTGCCACCAGTGGTTCAGCATCGGGGCGTGCGCCATGCGGATTTTTCCGACGATCTGGGTCCACATGTGCACGGTCTCCCGGGTCGGGGTCCAATCATCGACCCGAAGCCGTGGCCATCCAGGGTGAGCCATCTGCCAATTCTGCCACCTTAGGGCCAGAAGCGCCGGGGTCTCCGTCCCGACGTCGGAGGCGCGTAGGCTCTGCACTATGACAATCAACCCTTCATCCGACCGTGTCCGACGACTGGGCGGCTGGCTGCCCGAGCGACAAGACGACCTTGAGGAATGGATTGCCGGCCACCGGGAACGCGTGGAGGCGCGGGGCGAAGACGCTGCTCTGCATCCCGTGATCGTGGAGTTCAAGGAACTGATCGCCAGCGATCCGGTTGTCCGCCTTTACATGACGGAGATGATCGAGCAGGTTCCTAAATCGAAGCCCTACCGCAAACGGCATCTCACGAGCGTCGACCAGATGCTTCGGCTCATCAACGAGGTCCTGACGACTGCCCCCGAGTTCAGCGAAGGCGGCATGGTCACCACGCCGTTGACAGCGATCCTCGATTGGACCATGGGAACCGAGGCCGGGTTCGCGGCTCACCGCGATCCCCGAATCGTTGCCATGTTCCGCAAAATACTGAATGCTTGGTCCGAGTTCCTGAGCAGCGAGGACTCGCTTTATGTGCTTAACGACTCGCCATCCGGGTGGATGTCGGAGAAGGCGCGGCAAGTTGTCGGGATGGACGACTATGAACACGATCCCCTTGCCGAGCACTGGGGCTTCACATCGTGGAACGATTTCTTCACCCGCAGGCTCACTTCGACCTCCAGACCGGTCGCTGCACCCGATGACAACAAAATCATCGTCAGCGCCTGCGAGTCGACCCCATACAAAATAAGCTCCGATGTCCAACGCCAGAGCCGGTTCTGGGTCAAAAACCAGCCCTACTCACTCGAGGACCTGCTCGCGGGAGACGAGGCGGTGGATCACTTTGTGGGCGGAACTGTGTACCAGGCGTTCCTGAGCGCGCTCAATTATCACCGGTGGCACGCTCCCGTCGCCGGAACGATCGTGCGGGCGTACGTCAAGGACGGCACGTACTTCTCCGAGGCAGACTCCGAGGGGGCCGACGCCGTCGAAGCGACCCTCTCCCAGTCATATCTGGCCCACGTCGCTGCCCGCGCGATCATCCTGATCCAGGCCGACGACCCCGTCATCGGTCTCATGGCGGTGATCCCGGTAGGCATGGTCGAAGTCTCCTCCTGCGTCATCGATCCGGAGATCGTCCCGGGCCACCACGTGAACAAGGGAGACGAGCTGGGTTACTTCCAGTTCGGCGGCTCGACCGAGTGCCTCGTCTTCCGACCCGGTGTCATCGACCAGTTCGCTCTCACCGCTATCCCCCAACCGCAGGATCCGAACGCACCCCTCGTGCGGGTCCGGTCGAAGCTTGCTACGGCTAGAGCTGCGGAGAATGCATGATTTGGCCAGTTTATAATAAGGCTGCTTACTATTAGGCGCAGGTAAGTAATTAGTCAGGGCGATGCGGAGGAAGAAATGAGCATGCACCGCCTGGATGATTTCAAGGCAAGCAAGGCCGTGCAGTTCGGGATGGATGCACTGCCTGACGACGTCGAGCGCCTGTTGTCTCAGGCCGAAGAGCGGATAGGCGACGTCCCGGCGTTGCTGGCGCTCGCGGAGGAGACAGGCCGGACGGCGCCGGACCCCGGCGAAGGAGGGACGGTCCGGCTGTGGGAGATGCTCGCGTCGCTGGCGGCAGTCGACGTCGCTGCTGCGCGCGTGTTCGAACCGCACCTGGACGCCGGCGCAATTCTGAAGCAAGCGGGACAGCAGGCCCTTTTCGACGGCACATGGGGGGTATTCGCCGCCGAGGGGCCGGGCCACGTTCTTGAGGCCCGCGACCGCGGGCAATCCGCGCCCCCAGCGGCGGGTGTGACGCTTTCCGGCTCGAAGCCGTGGTGCTCCTTGGCGGGCCATCTCGACCATGCAATCGTCACCGCGAAGACGCAGTCGGGCAGTCGCCAGGCATTCGCCGTCGACCTGCGCTCCCCGGGAGTGCAGGTGGAAGAACCGCTCTGGATTAGCCACGGGCTACGCGAAATTCCCAGCGGGACGGTGCATTTCACTGATGTCCCTGCTGTCCCCGTCGGCGAGCCGGGCTGGTATTTTGAGCGACCTGGTTTTGCCTGGGGAGGCATCGGCGTCGCCGCTTGCTGGGTGGGCGGTGCCGTCGGCCTGGTCCGCACGTTCAAGGACGCCCTTTCGCTGCGGGAGCCGGACCAGATCGCGCTTTCCGGGCTTGGTGAAGCGGACCGTTTGCTCGCTTCCGGATTCGAGCTGCTCCGCGGCGCGGCGGCCGGGATCGACGGCGCCACACTCGGCGTTCGCGACGACTGCAACGGCTCGTGGGCGCACGCGCTGCGGGTCAGGGGAAACGTGGCTGCCATCGTGGAAAGAATTCAGGGAATTGTCGGTGAGAACCTGGGTCCGGGCCCGCTTGCCCGGGATGAGCGGCATGCCAAGCGGGTTTCCGATCTTCGCCTCTACATCCGGCAACATCACGGCCAGCGCGACGACGCCCAACTCGGTTCCCTGGTCCTGAAAGGGAAAAGCACATGGTGACCTTTGCACATGCTGACGCAGGTACGTCCGAGGACGAATGGCTCCAAGCAGGCGTGGACTTGCTGCCCGAGTTCCCCTTGGACGATGCCGAACTGGCCGGGCTGACCGTCGTCGTCCTCGCTGCCCATCCCGACGACGAGACGCTCGGCGCCGGTGGCCTCATCTCCCGGCTGGTGGACGTGGGCGCCGCTGTCCGAGTGGTGCTGTGCAGCGCAGGTGAGGCCTCGCACCCGCACTCCCCGACCACCACCCCTGGCGAGTTGGCAACGCGGAGGCTACAGGAGTTCGAGGAGGCGATGGCGGCGTTCGGCTTGGGCGCCCACTGGACGTTCCTCCGGCTCCCCGACGGTCAGCTTGGACATCACCGTCCTGCAATCAGCGACGGCCTGCGGGCTGCTGTCAGGGATGCGGCCGTCCGGGACCCTGCCGTCGGCACCCGCCCCTCGGACGTCGTGCTGGTTGCCCCACTGCGAGGGGACGGCCACAGCGATCATGATGTCGCCGGTTCGGTTGCCGCGCAGCTGGCCGAAGCAAGGGGTTACGGGCTCCTCGAATACCCCATCTGGTACTGGCTTTGGGCCAGCGTAGCCGACGGGCGATGGCGCGGTTGGGTGCGGTCGGAACTGACGGCGCGCGGCCGGGAAGCCAAGTTCGCGGCATTGCGGGCCCACCGGTCACAGACGGAACCGCTTTCAGGACAGCCTGGTGATGAGGCACTCCTGCAGGAGCGCTTCGTCGATCATTTCCGGCGGACGTGGGAAACATTTGCGTGGACTCCTCCTTCGGGCAGCAACACTGCGGCGGATGCCGAGCGGGTATTCGACGCCGTACATCTCGCATCCGGCGACCCCTGGGACTATGCAAGCAGTTGGTACGAGAAGCGGAAACGCGGGTTGACGGTGGCGGCGCTACCTAACCCGCGCTACGCCCGGGGCCTCGAACTGGGCTGTTCCACCGGAGTGCTGAGCGTCGAGCTCGCCCAGCGCTGCGAGCAACTCGTCTGCGTGGATGCCAGCAGCGAGGCCCTCGCGTCGGCAAACGCACGACTTGTAGACAGCCCCGGCGCCACGACGGCGCACATGACGGTGCCCGACCAATGGCCCGATGGCCGGTTCGACCTCATTGTCATCTCCGAGGTGGGCTATTATTTGAGCCCCGCCGAGTTGGACGCTGTGCTCGACAAATCGGAGGATTCCCTCTTGCCGGGTGGGACGTTGGTGATGTGCCATTGGCGCAGGCCGATTTCGGGCTGGTCGCTGGATGGCGACAGCGTCCATGCGGCCGCGCGGGCGCGCCTGCCGTGGCCTTCCGACGCGGTCTACCGGGAGAAGGCCTTCATTCTTGAGACGTTCGTCTCGGCCGCGCCTGGAAGCGCCGATGCCCGCGATTAGCCTTGAGGGCAGCACCCGGCACCTTGATGGAAATCTGCCCGCACACGTTGGACTACTAGTGGGCAACATCACCCATGTCGCCGTCGTGGTTCCGGCCCGTAACGAGGCCGAGCGCATCGGACCGGCGGTCCGCGCTATATGCCGCGCCGCCACCGAGTTGCGCTCGGTGCGGCCCGACGTCGACATCGGCGTAGTGGTGGTGTTGGACGCGTGCGACGACGGTACGGGAGAAGCCGCCGTCGACGCCGCCGCCCCTGCCGGGTGCCTCAGCGTCCTCGACGTTCGGCTCCACAGTGCAGGGGCCAGCAGGGCGGCCGGCATCCGCGCCGCGCTCGCCGCTACAACCGCCGCCCCTGAGCAGGTCTGGCTGGCCAATACCGACGCCGACTCCATGGTTCCACCGCATTGGCTTTGCGGCCAGGTGGAACTCGCCGAGTCCGGGGCGGACGCGGTGCTGGGCACCGTTGAACCGGACCCCGGCGAGCTGGACGGGAGCCTGCTTAGGGCGTGGGCGCGCAAGCATCGCTTCGCCGAGGACCATCCCCACGTGTTCGGGGCGAACTTCGGCGTCCGTGCTTCGCACTACCTCCGCGTCGGTGGGTTTGAGCCCGTGCGAATCCACGAAGACCGAATTCTGGCGGAGCGCCTCCGGCGTGCTGGAAGTGCCGTGGTCGCAACGGACACCCTGAGGGTCGTCACCTCCAGCCGCCTCCAAGGCCGGGCGCCCCATGGCTTTGCCGGTTACCTCCGCGGCTTGGGCGACGCTTTGGCCACGCCTCCGGACGCAGTGTTGGGGACTGGATGAGGAGTGCCCGGATTGGCTTTGGATGGACCGCCCGGGGTCGTGCGCTGGAGCAGGGCCAACGCCCGCGTTAGCGATATGTCCGCCCGGGCGACGAGTAGGGCCGTCAGCAAGGCTGCCGCCACGTGCGTGTCCAGCATCAAATCCGGTGAGTGCCCGGCAGCGACGGATGGCGTCGCGGCCAGCTGCGCAGGCTGCCATCCTGACCCTGCATGCTGATGTTGGGCTGGCGCAACAACCGAGAAGGTCCCCGAGAGCCGGTCGAAGGCCAGATGCAGGACCTGTTGGGTCACGCCACAGAGCACGAGCAATAACCAACTCGGAAGGTTTAACCGGGCGAGCAGCGAAGCGCACATACTCAGCAGAGCCGTGAGCGCGATCAGCACCGGGACCCCGGGAGACACTCCACCCGAGACGAGGTGGGCGACCAGGCCCAGTCCGACCGCCGCCGGTCCAACTTCCCACCCCGGGAATCTGGGACCTCGAAGGGACCTCTGCTCATCCACGCTGCCCTCTCCCTTCCATCGTTGGACGGGTTCTGCCCTCCTTCATGGTGCCGCCGTTTCGCATCTGAAGGAAGACTCTCCGGCCGTTCAAGGCCAGTTCAACGCCGCTCGGACCGATACCTCGGCGTACGCGTCGGCGCGCCCCTTAAAGAGCGCCCCTAAAGTAAGTAGGGTGAGCAACAGAATGAGCACGTACCAGGCATGGCAACGCCTGCTTGATGGCAACGATCGTTTTGTCACCGGTGATTCGCTGCATCCGAACCAGAACGCCTCCCGGCGCACCGAGCTGGTTCACACCCAAAACCCGTTCGCAGTCATCTTTGGGTGCGCGGATTCCCGACTCGCCGCGGAGATCATTTTCGACGTCGGCCTGGGCGACGTCTTCGTGGTGCGCACTGCGGGGCACGTGATCGACGACGCCGTCCTCGGCTCGCTCGAGTACGCGATCTCGGTGCTCCACGTCCCGCTGATCGTGGTTCTCGGGCATGACAATTGCGGCGCCGTGACCGCCGCGAAAGACGCCGTGGAAACCGGGGACGCGCCTCAGGGCCACATCCGCGACCTGGTCGAACGGATCACCCCGTCGGTCCTGAAGTCGATGCGTGAAGACAAGACGGACCTCAACGACATGGTCGTCGAACACGTCAAAGAGACCGTGCGCCGGCCAATGGACAGCTCACGGGTGATTTTCGACGCCGTGGACAACTACTCCACCGCCCTGGTGGGCCTCGCGTACCAACTCGAGGAGGGCCGGGCAGGGCTCGTCTCTACAGCCGGCGTCATCTAGATTGGGGCGGCGGAAAATGTGACACCATTTGCTCCATGGTTCGTAAAGTTGCATACCAAGGAGAGCCCGGCGCCAACTCCAACATCGCCTGCCTACAGATGTTCCCAGACATGGAGCCAGTACCGTGCCCCAGTTTCGAGGATGCGTTCGAACTGGTGAAATCCGGCGATGCGGACCTCGCCATGATTCCGATCGAAAACTCGATCGCCGGGCGGGTTGCGGACATCCATGTCCTCCTGCCTGAATCCGGATTGCAGATTGTGGGCGAACATTTTCTCAGGATCCGTTTCCACTTGCTGGGCATACCCGGAAGCACCCTCAAACAGGCGCAAGAGGTGCACAGCCATATTCATGCCCTCGGCCAGTGCAGGAAGCTGATCCGCTCACTTGGGCTGAAACCGGTAGTCGCCGGCGACACGGCCGGTTCCGCACGGGAAGTCCGCGACTGGAATGACGCTTCCAAGGTCTCGCTGGCGCCTCCGCTCGCCGCCCAGATGTACGGGCTGGATGTCTTGGCTGAAGACGTCGAGGACGACGCCACCAACACCACAAGGTTCGTCGCCCTGTCCAGGGAGCGGCCGCAGCAAACCCGCGACGAGTTGCCCGGGCCCGTGATTACCAGCTTCGTTTTCCGGGTTCGGAACGTACCCTCGGCCCTGTATAAAGCTCTGGGCGGCTTTGCAACGAACGGCGTGAACATGACGCGCCTGGAAAGCTACATGGTAGGTAACGAGTTTGCTGCGACCACGTTCATGGCGGACGTTGAAGGGCACCCATCCGACACCCCCGTGCGCCAAGCGCTCGAGGAGCTGGAATTCTTCACCGATGAGGTCAGGGTTCTCGGCGTATATGCTGCTGCTCCTTATCGAAGCCTGGGCTTCAGCGGTTCTGTCAATCCAGCCACAACGCCGGCCGGCACCCCAAAGACCACGCTAGCGCTTTAGGGGCTACCCCTGCCCGCTACACGCACTCCGGGCGATACGTCGGATCTGCTGGGCCGCTCTGGAGAAGCGCGTTGGAGACAAGGGCCCAGACATTTGGATCGTTGGGAGATTGATCGTGCTCGAACGTGTCGAGAGGGCAGTAGTCCTGGAGCACAAGGTTGGACACTTGCTTCACCGGTCCAAGAAGAGCCTGGCTCGTATAAGGGGTAACGACCTCATCGTAACGGGTCGAGATGACGGTGTAGAACGGGCCTGGTACGGCGTCGCCGATCGAGTTGAGTTCGGCCATGAACGCCGACCCGGCATGCTGGTCCGCGCAGGCCTGGCAGAGCGTGCTGGTTGCGGTCGTGTCGAGAATCATCCCCGCGGGCGACGGCGCGATGAGGCCTTGAGTGCCGTGGTTCGACGGCGCAATGCCGACGAGCTGGTGCACGTACTTGGCACCGCCGAGGAAGCCGATGTAGTACCGGGGCATCATTCCGCCTTGGCTATGCCCTACGAGATCGACCTTCTTTGCACCGGTCGCTCCGAGAACTGATTTCACGAAAGTCGCAAGCTCAGCTGCGGAGTCCCGAATTGCCCCGCTGGCGGGGACACCATTGACCACCCCGTAGTTGAGCGAAAAGACACAGTACCCCTGGTCCTTGAGCACGGGTGAAAGCAGCGCCCAGTTCTTGTACATCGTCTCGAAGGTTCCCGGGACGAGGACCACCGGGTACGGATGCACAATTGACGGCCTGCACGTCCAATCATTGGCTCCGGGCGGGTCCGGTGAGATCGAGTCGGCCTGAGCCGCGGGTGCGGCGAAGAGTCCAATCGTGAGGGCTGCGACGGCGAGCACGGCGGTGAGTCGGAATCGGCGCATGGCCTTGCCTTTCTCCTGGCCGCGAACCCCTATGTCCACGGCATCCCTAGCTACTTTGAAGTAACTTACTGGCGGGTTGCAACAGCGTGCTCAAATAATGAGAAAACGTGCAATCGCTGGCCGGACTCGGATCCCCCTTAAGGAAAGCGTCACGTTTCTACTCGCCGCGGAAAGCGGCGAGACCTACTGTGGAGCTATGGACGCCACAGCAGCCCACGCGTTTGCGAATCCGCCGGTCTCGGTCCACCGGCCCGCCACTGCCGTTGAAGACATCATCACCCTCGCGGCCGGCGTTTGGCTCCTCACCGGAACCTATGTTGACGGCTGGGCTCACAACAACCTCCGTGACCTCGAGACGTTCTTCACTCCGTGGCACGCGATCCTCTACTCGGGGTTCGCTGCCTGCGCCGTCTGGATCGCAGCCCTGACCTGGCGCCGGCACGCCCCCGGCGCGCGGTGGACGGAAGCGATCCCCGCCGGTTACGGGGCCGCGGCAGCCGGGGTCCTCCTCTTCCTCGTCTCCGGGGCGGCCGACTTCGCCTGGCATTCGGTATTCGGCATCGAGCAGGGCCTCAAGGCGCTCTTCAGCCCGTCCCACCTGGGGCTCGCGACTGGCGGCTTCCTCATCCTCAGCGCGCCCTTCTCTTCAGCATGGCACTCACCCCAGCGGTCTTGGCCGCGGCTGGTGCCCGCCGTCGTGAGCGCCATGCTCTCCGGTATGGTTGCGGCATTCATTCTGCAGGAGTTCGCGGTCTTCGCGCGCCACGGGCTCATCCAGACATACAGCGGCACCGGCGGGGCGCAGCCCGCGGTGACGATTCCGACGTCGTCGAGCATCATGGTTTCTTTGGCGTCGTTCTTCGTCTCGACGGCCGCGCTCTTCGTGCCCGTCCTCCTGCTGTCGCTGCGCTGGCGCCTGCACGCCTCGGTGCCCGCGGCCATGGCACTGCTCCCCTCCGTATCCCTGCAGATCATGGTCGCGTTGCGGGACGTCTGGCTTGTGCCGGTGGCCCTTGTCGGAGCCGTCCTCGTCGCAGTGCTGTGGGCGGTGGCGCGACCCACGCCGGACCGTCGCGCAAGGCTCATGACCGCGATAGGCCTCTCCCCCGTCGTGTTCTGGGCCCCGTACTTCGCCGGTGTGGCGCTCCACGACGGGGCACTTAGCTTCTCCCCTGAAATTTGGGGCGGGACGCTCGCATGGACCGGACTCGAAATGCTCGCCCTCGCCGCCCTCACGCTCAAGGTGCGCGCCACAGCAGGCACCAGCCCGGTTTCACCAGCCCACTGACTTGTCAGCGGCGCCGATCATATCGCAGGGCTGATGTCCCCTCACTGACGGAGTTCGAGAGCGTCGAGCAATCGTTTCACCGAGCCGCCTAGATTCCAGTCGGTAGCGAGACGCTCGAGTTCAAGGCGCGAGTCTCCGACGACGGGACGCAACAGCGCTCCCGCCTCGTCGAGAGTGGGCAGCGGGAGGTCGCGCACGACCTTCACAACAACGGGAGCAACCGCCAGGTAGTCGGCGGAGGCGGCAAGTTTCGACCTCACGGGCGCGGACAGCCCACTGTCTGGATCGATCGCGGCCGCGAGCAACGCGTCGAGGGTCCCGTACGTCGCCAGCAATGAAGCCGCGGTCTTTTCGCCGATCCCAGCGACGCCCGGCAACCCGTCGGAGGAGTCGCCGCGAAGCGTCGCGTAGTCGGCGTACTGTTCCGGCAACACGCGATACTTGCCGACGACGACCGCATCGGTCACGATCTCCAAGTTCCGCATGCCTTTCGCCGTGTAGATGACCCGGACCCCGCGGTCGTCGTCGACCACCTGGAACAGATCGCGGTCACCTGTCACGACGTCGACAGGAAGCTTCGCGCGGCTCGCGTAGGTGCCGATGACGTCGTCGGCTTCATGCAAGGCAGCCCCGACGACGGCGATACCGGCAAGGCCGAGGACCTGCCGGATCATGGGAACCTGCGCCTGCAGCGCGTCCGGCACCACTTCGACGTCGGGAGCACCCTCTACCGCCTCGGCGACCCGATGCGACTTGTACGTCGGGATGAGGTCCACCCGCCACTTCGGACGCCAGTCATCATCCCAGCACGCCACCAGATGCGTCGCCCCATAGTCGGAGGTGAGCCGCGCGATCATGTCCAGCAGGCCGCGAACGGCGTTCACCGGGGTGCCGTCGGCGCGCCGGATCGAACCGGGCAGGCCGTAGAAGGCCCGAAAGTACAGTGAGGCCGTATCCAGGAGCATCAGGCGGTGGGTCATAACCGATCCTTACATCCACGAACCCGCAAAGGGCAAGTGCTTCCCCATCTGGCGAGGACCTTCATGGCGTCCTCGGAATCCCCTCAACGGCCCACCGGGTTTCCTCTTCGATGAGATCGGCGTTGATCCGTGCGCCGGCCATGACACCCTCGGCCGCCGCGGTGATCACTTGGGCCATCAAATTCGAGACATTGCCCGCTGCATACACGCCCTGGACGGCAGTCGCACCGGTAAGGTCGGTCTCGATGAACCGCCCCACGCCCATGGGGTGCACCTGAGTACTCAGCCCGAGTGATTCCACGAGGGCGGACCTGGCCTCCATCCGTGTACTGACAGCCAAAGCCTGTATGTCGAAGGAAGAGCCCTGGCGGAGCGTGAGGCCCGTGAGGACACCGTCGACCGCGTCAACAGAGGCCACGGCGCCGTCGACGACTGTCACGGACCGGGCGCGGAGCTTGTCCCACTCTTCGTTGGTGGGGTCCACGGTGTCATTGAGGAAAAGGGTGATGTTTGGGGACCATTGCCTGAACATCAGTGCCTGATGGACCGACATCGGACCGGTGCCCAGCACGCCGATTCGCTTCCCCCGGATTTCCCAGCCATGGCAGTAGGGGCAATGCACAACACCCTTCCCCCATTGCTCCTGCAACCCGTCGATGGGAGGCAGCCCGTCAGTCAAACCCGTGGTGACGAGGAGGCGCCTGGCGGAGAAGCGGCGGGCATCTCCGAGCATCACCTCGAATCCATCGGCGGCCCGCCGTGCCGAAACGGCTTCGCCGTCAATGACCGTTCCTCCGTAGGAGAGCACTTCGCTGCGTCCGATGGACAAAAGTTCCCCGGGGCTCATACCGTCCCTCGAAAGATAACCGTGCACACCCGTTGCAGGCGCGTTGCGCGGCGCTCCGGAATCGATGACCAGCACCGGGCGCAGCGCGCGGCTCAGCGTCGTGGCCGCGCTGAGCCCCGCAGCCCCGCCCCCGATAATCACAACGTCATACCGTGTGGTCTCCATAATGGTTTGCCCTTCGTCGTGTACTGAAATTCCCCCGCCAGCATCTTTGGGCGGCTAAACCAGCTTCCATCCCATGGAAACCAACTGGCAAAACATTTTGCTGTTATGGCAAACTGCGGGGTATGGCAAATGAGCTGGACGATGTTCTCGGCGCTGTCGGACCCCGGCTCCGGGCGCTCCGCACGGCACGGGATCTCACCCTCGGAGAGGTGTCCACCGCATCGGGAGTATCGGTTAGTACCCTGTCCCGGCTGGAATCGGGCCAACGCAGGCCAAACCTCGAAATCCTGCTGCCCCTGGCAAGGTTGTACGGCGTTCCCCTCGATGATCTGGTCGGCGCTCCACCCACCGGGGATCCGAGAATTCACCTGCGGCCCATCACGCATGGCGGCATGACGGCTGTTCCCCTCACGCGCCGGCCGGGCGGTTTGCAGGCCTTCAAGATGGTGCTCACCGGTGATGCCCGCGGAGCCGAGCCCGATCCACGGGTTCACGAAGGCTACGAATGGCTTTACATCCTCAACGGACGGCTGCGCCTGGTGCTGGGCGACAAGGACTTTGAACTCCGCCCCGGCGAGGCCGCGGAATTCGACACCCACACACCGCATTGGTTCGCCAGCGCCGACGGAAGACCCGTCGAATTCATCAGCCTGTTCGGACAGCAGGGCGAGCGGATGCACGTACGCGCCCGCCCCAAGCCCTCATAACCGTCATTGCCCTCAGGCGGTGCGTGCTTGCCCGGTGGTGATGGGCGACGGACTGAAGCCCTTGACCGCCATCCACACGCCCAGCGACAACTCCCAAACGAAGATCGGCAAGGTTGCGAGTCCCGACCACAGCGAGATCCCTTGGTTGATGCCGAACATCGTTGAGATCGTCGACGAAAGCAGCAACGGTCCGCCGATGAGTCCAAGCAGGGGGATGACACGCGGCACGAGTCCCGAACGGTACATCAGGTACCCGAGCAGCAGCCCGCTAACCCCCGGAACAAGGCTCGGCCCGAGAATGAACGTCCAGCCACGCACCGCCACGAGCGCCTGGCCCACGGGAACCAAGGCCGGGTCCGCTCCGCCGTTCTGGCGTAAAGTGACCACACCCAGGAGACTGACGACGCCGATCATGATCACCGCGGCTTCAAACATCCTGGCGGTGACGAAGCCGAGCGCAATGCCCTCGTTCTGCCGTTTGACTACGGGAAACAGTGCGACGGCGGTGCCCACGGCGGAAACCGCGTTGACGAGATCGAGGAGGCATCCGAGGATGACGGTCGAGTCGGCACCGGGGCCAGTGATGTAGTGCGGATCGTTCAGGACGGGGGAAATCAGGAACAGCGCCGGGATCGAGCTGACGAAGGTGACCAGGTACAGGATCCCTGCGACCATCGCTGTCTTCCGCAGCGGGTCCATCCGGACACGCTCAGTTGCCGGGGTTTGGGTTGTGGTTTTCATGGTGTGTTCTTTCTTGGAGTTGAAGATGCGGAGGTTCGACGCCGGCTGGCTGTCCGTGGTTCCGATTTGGGTGATTGCCAAGAGCGGCAGTGCCAAGTCTTGGAGCTTTTGCAGCAGGCCGTGGAGCGCGGCTTGGTCGATGTTCCGGGTGCGGATGACGGTGGTTCCGTCGTGTTCTTTGGTGAGGCTCAGTCCTTCGAACCAAGCTGCCCAACGGGAATCAAGATGGCCTTTGACGCGGACTTCGTACTCGACCGGCGTGTCGTCCCGGCCTACCGATCTCGCGTTCATCGCCCCTCCTTCTGCCTTAGTGGATATCAGCCGCCTTCGCGGATGACTTCCTTGACGCTTTGAAGGTAGAAGGAGATGTGGTGAGCAGGGATCACCACATCTGGTGATTGATGTGGTGATCTTTTAAGAGACCCAGCTCTTCGGCCCGGCGCACGGCCGAGCGCCGGCTGTTCGCGCCAAGCTTGGCGTAGATGTTCTTTGTGTGTGTCCGGAGGGTGTTGAGGGAGATGGTCAACTCGCGCGCGATCTCCGGTCCGTCCAACTCCGAGGAAAGAAGCCGAAGCACTTGCAGCTCGCGTTCGCTCAGGGGCTCGAGTAAGCGTTGCGGCGCCGGGATACCTTGGGCCTCGGTCTCGTGCGTTTCGGTCCCGAGCGACTCCACGAGCCAGCCTACGTAGTCCGGGGCGCTTTCCTGCTTCGCGAGCGCTTCCAGCAAGCTGGCCATAGCCTGCCCCTCATCGACGAACACGGTGACGTAGCCCTCTGGTTCGGCGAGCGCTACCGCGCGTTGCAGCGCTGCCCGTGCCGCGCCGTCGTCCGCTACTTTTTGGTGGGCGAGCGCCATAAGAACCAGAAGTTCGACGACGGTTCCCGTCCTGCCACCTTCTTCCGCGGCCCGAAGGAGTCGGCCAAGCAGCGCGATCGCCCGCCCGGCAGAGTCCTCCGTCGGCTGCGCCCCGTGCCGGGCGAGGAGTGCCCTGGCCAACGTGATGTGCTCGAACTCGTTCACGTAGGAGAGTTCATCTTCGTCGGAAATGCCGCGCTCACGCGCCCAGCGGAGAGCGTCCGACGTCCTTCCCTGCGAGATCCACATCCGCGCCCGCAGGGCCGCGACCGGATGCACCTCCGGAAAGAAGTCGCCGACGTAGAGGCGCTCTGCCTCGTCGAGTTGCTCAAGCGCGCCGCCCACGTCCCCTTCCGATTGGAGGACCCGGGCCATCGCGACCCGCGAGCGATACGGGTTTTGGGGCAGCGAGGCATCCTCGCCGAGCTTCTGGCTGGCCAGCAGGTGCTGCCTTGCGGCTTCACGTTCACCACGCTCAAGGAGGAGCATGCTCATTCCTACGTGCATGTCGGCCGTTCCGCGGAGGATGGGCTCCGGGTGCCTGCCCGCGACCTCGAGACCGCGCTCGTAGATGGCCATTGCGTCGCGGAGCCGGCCCTGGGCAATCCGGATGTCGGCCAGGGCGATGGAGCAACCGAGCATGTCCGAGTGGTGCCCGGCCCGTTCAAGGTTGGAATAAGAATCGGACCACAGGCCGAACGCTACGCCCAGGTCGCCGTTCGTCCAGTGGCCGAGCGCCAACAGCCCGGATGCCGCTCCGCGCTCAAGATGATCGTCCTTCGCGAGGAGGCCGAGCGCGGTAGTCGCGTGCATCATCGCCGCGGCGGTGTCCCCGACTGCGAGCGCCTGCGCTGCACGGTAGATCGCGATCGAACCGGTGAGGTTCCGGCCGTCGCCGCCTTCCGCCGTCGTACCCACCCGCTGTTCCGCCTCCTCGAGGCGGGCGTCGACGCCGGTGAGCTCGCCGCTTGCGAGGAGCGCCCCGGCGTAGGCAACGCCCAGCCCGGGCCGTGCGTGTATCAGCTCGCCGGGGAGCGCTTGGAGCCAGCGGCTCAGCGTGGCTTCCTGGCGGTCTTTACGCATGGCAGGGATGGCGAGCTCGATCATGTCCGCTGCCCGCTCGAAGTCCCTGCCTGCCATTGTGTGGCGGATAGCTTCGGGGATGTCGCCGTTTTGTTCGTGCCAGAGGCTTGCGCGCTCGTGCAGTTCGCTAAGGCGGCCAGGCTGCTCGTCCATGAGTCGCGCCCGCAGCACGTCGGCGAAGAGGTGGTGATAGCGGTACCACCAGCGCCGGTCATCTAGCGGAACCACAAACAGGTTCCCTCGATCGATCGACTCGAGCATGGCTTTTCCGGTGTTTTGGCCGGTCACTGCGTCGCACAGTGGGCCGTTGAGCCGGTTCAGGATTGAGGTTTGCAGCAGGAAGTTCCGGACGTCGGCGGGCTGGCGCTGAAGTACCTCTTCCGCGAGGTAATCGACGATGTAGCGGTCATCACCTGCGAAGCCTGCGATGAAGCCGGAGACGTCCTCCCTTCCCTGCATCGAGAGCGCCGCCAATTGGAGCGCGGCGATCCAGCCTTCGGCCCGACCTTCGAGGGCGGCGATATCCTGCGCATTGAGACTCAATCCCATCACGCCGTTGAAGTACGTGGCAGCTTCCTCCGGGGTGAAGCGGAGATCGGCGGCACGGATCTCGAGGAGCCTGCCACGTGCTCTGAGTCGCGGGAGCGGCAAAGCCGGATCGGCACGGCTCGCGATGACCAGCTGCAGCTGCGCAGGCAGGTTCTCGACGAGAAAGGCCAGCCCCTCCTGCACATCCTCACTCTCAATGACGTGATAATCGTCGAGCACCAGGACAAACCTGTTGGGCACGGCCTGCAACTCGTTGATCAGGGTGGTCAGGAAGTCTTCCGTGCCCGATTGCTGGGATCGGAGTATTGCGAGTGCTTTGGCGCCAAGACCGTCCGATGCCTTGTCCAGCGCAGCCACAAGGTAGGTCCAGAACAGCGTGGGATCGTTGTCCCGCTGGTCGAGCGAGAGCCAGGCGAGCGAGCGGCCATTGGCGGGTCCTTCTGCCAGCCACTCGGTCAGCACCGTCGTTTTCCCGAAGCCGGCGGGGGCTGAGACGAGGATCAGCGTTTGCCCGTCGGCTTGGTTTAGACGGTCGCTGAGCCTGCGGCGCGATACGAGCGCGCGTCGTAGTCCGGGGATGTGCAGTTTGGTCTCGAGCAACGGACCCGCCATCACGGACCTCCCTCGACAGCCGGTCACCTTGCCTCGGCCCGGGTGATCCCAGTCTAGTGCCGTGGATGTTGCTGTCGATCATGGTTGCCCAAGGCATGGCCCTCAGGAACCTGTGAGCCGCTGGATGGCGGAGGCCAAGGCGCGCAGCCGGCGGTTGCGGTCGAGGTCCCCGGTGCGCGTGGCCAGGTACACGGTGTTCAGGGGAGCGACCTCCGGCGTGTGCAAAAGACGGCAGCTTCGCTTTCGCGGGCTGCCAGCTCACCGTGTTCACGGACGAGGAAGAGCTGATCGGAGGAACCGGAAAGAATACTCCATGGCTTGTTGCCACGACGCTCGCCGAGTAAGCGGCCGGGTGCGCGACTACATGGCCCTCACCGGCCGGCCAACGGGTTCCCACGGTTCTCTGGACGACCCCGTCAAACCGGTAGCCTGTCAAACTGTAAGTCCAAGCCTCGATCAAACAAGGTGGACCAAGTGCCGGGCGAATCCCAACAGACGAGCGGGCCGCTTATAACGCCCCGGACGGGTCTTGCGCGCCAGGTCTCGGTACTCCTGGGACTCCTCGCTCTCTCCTACACGGTGTCTTTGCTGGGGTCCATGGCCATCCTTGGCAATGCCTCCGGCTGGTACGCGACGGCCAACAAAGCTCCCTGGACGCCGCCGGGCTGGGTTTTCGGTTCGGTCTGGACGGTGCTGTACACGGCGATGGCCGTTGCTTCGTGGCTCGTCTGGCGCCAAAGGTCGGCCAAAACCCGCGGAGCCATGACGGTGTACGGCATCCAAATGCTGCTCAACCTAGCGTGGGCGCCCACCTTTTTCGGCATGTACCCGGTATGGGGCGACGCCGCACTATGGCTTGCCTTTCTTCTCATCGCCGCGTTGGCTCTGGCCGTAACAGTCACAGTCATCCTGTTCGGCCTCATCAACACGACAGCAGGACTGCTTTTGCTGCCCTACATTTCGTGGATCGTGTTCTCGGCCAGCCTGAACCTCTATGCCGCAGCCAACAACTAACAAACAGGAGTAACAGTGAAAGCCGTCATGTACGAAAGGACAGGTCCGTCGTCGGTGCTGGTTCTGCAGGACAGGCCACTCATATCGCCGGGACAGGGCCAGGTCAGAGTCCGGGTGGTGGTGTCGGGAGTCAATCCCACCGATTGGAAGTCCCGGGCCGGGAGCGGGACCGGAAGCAAACTGGAGGCACCGAAGGTGCCCAACCAAGACGGCGCCGGCGTTATCGACGAGCTCGGGCCCGGCGTGACGGGGCTGTCCGTCGGAGATCGCGTTTGGCTCTGGGACGTTGCCTGGGGCAGTACCGAGGGCACAGCCCAGGAGTATGTGGTGGTGCCGGCCGCGCAGGCCGTTGCACTTCCGGACACGGAATCCTTCGACACGGGCGCTTCCCTGGGGATTCCGGCGTTGACCGCGCATCGTGCGCTGACCTCCAAGCAAAATGGTCCGGCCAGGCTCTCCCCCGGATCTTTGGAAAGGCAGGTCGTGCTTGTCACCGGAGGCGCGGGGGCGGTCGGGCACGCTGCCATTCAGCTCGCCCGCTGGGCTGGGGCAACCGTCATCACGACCGTGAGCGGGGAAAGGAAGGGTGAACTTGCCCGGCAGGCCGGCGCGCACTACGTGATCAACTACCGCACCGACAATGTTCCGCAGGCAGTATCACGAGTGGCCCCCACTGGCGTTGATACGATCGTCGATGTCAACGCTCCGGCGAACATCGGCACTGACCTCGCTGTGCTGAAGGCCGGCGGAACCATTTCCATTTATGCTGCTGCACCCGGTGAATCCCTGGCCATTCCCATTCGGGAGAGTATGGCAAAAAACGTTCAATACCAGTTTGTCCTCACGTACACCGTTACGGATCAGCAAAAGAGCGCGGCCGTCGCCGCCGTCACCGAAGCACTCAAAGCAGGGGCATTGCGTGTCGGCAATGAACACGGGCTGCCTCTAACCCGTTTTCGACTCGAGGAAACCGCCGCAGCGCATGACGCCGTGGAGCAAGGCTTCGTCGGAAAGATCCTGATCGACGTGTCCGCGCCCTGAGCTCGCGATCGAACTCGAGAGCGGCGAAAATCCCTGCATCACTTGAAGTTCGCCGCGTCGAGAGCGGCCTGCAACGAGTTGAGGTAGCCCTGGCTCGTGTAGGTTGCACCTCCCACCGTGTCCACGTTCGCTGATTGGCTCGATAGCACCTCGGATTTGAGCATCGGCACGGCCTGCTGGTCGATTTCGCCGGACAAGGACCCGACGTCGGTCAGCTGCAGCGGCACGACGTCGGTGATCTTGCCGCCGGATATCACGGCTTGGACCTGCACTGTGCCGTACCGGGTCTGGATCTGGCTGCCGTCGAAGGTTCCGTCTTTGGCGCCCGCACCGGCCGGGCCCGCTGGACCGGGGCTGGTGCCGGCCGCCGTCGGGCTGCCCGGTCCGGAAGTCGTTCCGGTGCCCGACGGCGGATTGGCCGCCTTCCCCGTGGCTGCGCCCGGGGTGGAGTCTGCCTGGTTTCCAGCCTGCCATCCAATCAGGAGGACGGCGGCGGAAGCGAGGCCGGCAAGTACAGCGCTACGGGCTCTCACCAGCTGAACCTTTCGTAGTGGATCCGGAAACGGGGTACGCCCGCCCGCTTTGCGTCCTCGACCACCAGGTCGGTCCAGTCGCGCGGCCCGCACACGAACACGTCGGCGTCCCGGACATGGGGAACGATCGTGGACAGGCTCATGCAGTGACTGGCCTCACGGGCCGGCAGCCAGCTATCGGGGCCCCTCTTCGGCCGGCGCCCCAGCAAGACGTAGAGGGTTGCAGATTTCCTGGTGCACAGGTTCTGGAGCTCGCGGTAAAGGTAGAGCCCCTTCTCGTCCGGCGCCCTGACGATCACGGTCATCTCGCCGGGAGCGAAGTCACCCTGTTCGAGCAGGGAGATGATCGGGGTAATTCCGATCCCGGCTGCGACGGCGACCGCCCGGCGGGTGGTGCGGGCCCGGTCCGTAAAGAGCCCGTAGGGACCCTCGATGCTTACCCTTGTACCGATCCTGAGGGAACTCAGCTCGGCGGTCCCGCCTCCCAGCTCACGCACAGTCACTTTCAGGCGAAGGATCCCGGGAGCCGCCGAGAGCGAAAAGGGGTGGGCGTGCCACCATAGCCCCCGCGACCAGAAGCGCCAGATGAAGAATTGGCCGCCGCGGACCTTCAGATCCGCCAGGGAACGTCCGGTCATCTCGATGGAGTACACACCGGGCGCCTCAGGAACGACATTGCTGACCCGAAGGTCGTGGCGCAGCGTCCGCAACACGGGAATGATGAACCGATAGATGAGCAGTGCGGCGGCGACCCCGAAATAGAGCGCCAACCAGTAGTAGCGCGCCCACGTTCCGTCAGCCAACAATTGCCCGGTGCTGAACTGGTGCGGCAGGGCGGCGAGCACCGCGGCGTAGGCGAGGAGGTGGACCACATGCCAGGCTTCGTAGGAGAGTTTCCGCCGGACAAGAACCAGTGAGGTGATCACGACGACCGCCAGTAGCGCGTACCCCAGATAGGCAACTTTCATGTCCGGTACCGAGTTGAACATGTCCCATGCTTCTGCAATGACATTCAATCGCGCCGTCGCAGCGTAGCCGATCCACAGCAGCAGCACATGTGAGGAAATGAGGTAGAAAACGGGCTTGCCCAGCCGCTGGTGAACGAGCAAGGCGCGGTCGTGGCCGAAGGCCCGGTCAATGAGCGGGAGCCGCGCAGCCAGGAGGAGCTGGATCAGCATCAGGTCGGCCCCCACGAGTCCGGCGATGATGCCGACGGCGGTAAGAGCGCCCGGGACGGTCTTGAATTCCACCAGTCCGCTGTCCGCCAGGAACAGCGCCAGTACAAGGGCTACCGACAACCAGACAATCGTCTCCAGCAAGTCGGCCAAACGAGCCCGGCGCAGATAGCGCGCCCGTTGTGGCACCCGCCGCTGACCGGCCGCCCGGCCCGTTGTCCCGGCCCGGGCCGTCATTTGCTCTGTCCCGCGGTGGCCCAAGGTCTGTTCATGTTCGCAATGCTAGGTTCGCGTTCTTAGAACTTTCTTCGAAGCCTGGAAACCAGGTCGCGAAACAAGGAAGCGGCCACAGGAGGGTTCCCGCGCTTTCCTCGGATCATCGGCAGGCGCACAATGATGACTGCTCCCGCGGCTTGAGTCCCGATTTCCGCCCGGCCGCCGTGCTGGGCGGCCACTTCAGCCACAAGCGCGAGCCCGAGCCCATAGTGGCGCGGCCCGGTACCGTCCTCCGGTGCAACGCCGGCAGGCGCTGCAGTTGCGAACCTTTCGAAGGCCCGAGGCTTGACGTCGTCGGAAAATCCGGGGCCGTCGTCGCTGACCGTGATGAAAAGGGTCCTCGAGTCTTTGGAAACGCCCACCTCCACGCGAGACCGGGCGAAACGGACCGCGTTGTCCAGCAACGCCACAAAAAGCCGGCGCAGCGCCGTCGGCGCGCCGGTGATCCGCATTGGGCCGTCGATTCCGCTTCGTTCAACCGGGATCCCGCGGCGCGCGGCAGAAACCGAAAACGATTCGACGACGTCGTCCGCCAATGCCACGACGTCGACGTCCGTGAGCTCGACCTGCCGCGAATCCGCCGAAATGAGCAGGTCTTCGAGCAATCGAGTCAGCGAGCGCGAATCTTCGATCATGGCGTCCACTTCCGCGTCAATGTTTCCCGGCGGCTCGTGCACTGGAGAAGATGCCACGCGGCGCCGCAGCATTTGCGCTCGCATACTCAGCAGAGTCAGCGGCGTGCGCAGTTCGTGGCTTGCGTCCGCGACAAATCGCCGCTGCCGGTCGAGGGCCTCGGCCATGGGCCGCATGGTGCGCCGCGCCAACCACACCGCCAGTAGGCTCGCCACCACCACTGCTCCCCCGCAGGTCAGCAGCAGGGCAACGCCCAGCCTGTTCAGTTCCTCCAGATTCTCGTGACGATCGAATACCGCCTGGACGACACGGCCACCCGAATCAGCGGTACGAACGGTGTATGAGCGGCCCCCCATCGAAACGTCCTCCTGGGCGGCGACTCCGCTGGCGGCGACAGCCTCGATAGCCTTCAAATCCGGCAGCCCTGACGGCATCCCCGGGGAGACCGTCAAAGTGCCTTGGTTGGAGATCGCCAGCCAGGTTCCAGCTGGCGCGTCCACGATCGAATCTACGTGCTCGGTGGCGGTTGTCAGCAAGCGCTGGGCTGCGGTGGCCTGGCTCGTATTGACAATCAACAGCACCGATCCCGCGATCGCCACCAAAAGCAGCACCAGCAAAGCGCCGGTCTGCAGGGCCAGTCGCCAAGAGGACCGCTGCAGCTCGTCCTCGGCTTGACCCTTCATGCGAGCGTGCCGATCCTGTAGCCGACGCCATGAATCGTCCGCACGCTGCCCCGTCCCAGCTTCCGCCGGAGGTAATGGACATAGGTATCGACCACCCCGGCTTCTTCCGCGTTCGGAAACACATACTCGAGAATCTCGTCACGGCCGAACACCCGGTTCGGCCAACGTGCCAGTTCCTCCAGTAGGGCGCTCTCCCTTTCGGACAGCACCACGACGGAACCGTCAGGTCGGATTACGCTGCGTGATTCCAGGTCAAAGCGGCCACCAGTGATCCGCAGGGTCGTGGCGGCGGCGATATGCCGGCGTCGTAAGGCACGCAAACGCGCCAGAAGTTCATCAACGTCGAAGGGTTTAGCGAGATAGTCCTCTGCACCGGCGTCGAGTCCCTCCACCCTGTCTGCGGGATTGCCCAATGCGGAGAGAATGAGCGCTGCGGTCTCGACGCCTTCCCTGCGCAATCTCGCCAACAGGTTCAATCCGTCCATTACCGGAAGGCCCCGGTCCAGAACCAGCACGTCGAATTCCCCGGTCAGGGCAAGGTGGAGGCCCTTTTGCCCGTCCGAAGCGCTGGAAACCTCGTAACCTTCGCCAACAAACAACTCTTCCAGCATCGCGCGAAGCTGCGCGTCGTCCTCGACCAAAAGAACGCGCGGCTTCATCTCATTCATAGTCGGAGTATAGGCGTCGGAGCTGCGCCCATCCGGGCGGTCCCGTCCGGATGGGCGCAGCTACCCGGGCCGACTGGCCCGCCAGTAGTCGTCACGATCTCCTCGACCGCCGGCATCACCGGCGCGGAATTCCTGAGCTAGACACTTCGTCCACGGTTGACGAAGAACATGATCACCGCGACCACGAGCACGATCGGAGCGATCCACAACAGGAAGCCGACAGCCTTCACCGTGCCGCCTATGATGAACAAAACGATCGCTATCACAGCCAGGATCCACAGCAACGCGCTCATTACCATTACCTCCCAAATTGCGGTTCTCGAACAGCCCCGGGGTCGGCGGCTGGCCTCAATCTACTCCGCGCGAAACACGGTTTCCAGTGATACGCTGCGGTCCCGGATCCGTTGGCGTCGAATGATTCGCAGAAGGCTTAAATAGCGACCTGCCGCGCAGGTCAGACGCCTTCTTTCCGGTCGCTGTTTTCCTTGCGCAGTTCCTCGGCAAGGGATTCATCAGCGCCGTTCTTGTCTGTTTCCGAGTATCGGTGCAGCCTGGGATGTCCGGCGCTGGGATGTCCGGCGCCCTGATCAGCATCCGGGTGCGCGTTCGGTCTCCCGGGATCTCCGTCGCTGTCCCCGTCAGCGGCCTCAGTGTAGGTGCGGATCCTTTCTGGACGGTAGTGCTCATAAAGACGTGCCTCCTCGTCCGGACCGGGATGTCCGCCCGGGTCTATGAGCGGGGCGTCCTTGACCTCGTCTTTGCCATGCTGGACGACGAGGTCATCGCCCTGGACCCAGGCCCCTTCCAACGGGACGAACGATTCCCGCAGGCCGAACAAGCCTGTCTTCACGGTAATCCAGCTGGGTTCACCGGTATCGCCGTCGAGGAAGAACTGGCCAATACCCCCGATCTTCTCCCCGTCCCGGCTCAGCACGTTGCCGTTGCCCCGAAGCAGGGCGTCGATGTGTTCCTTTGCGATCATGATTGCTCCTCTGGAAGTCCCGCTTTAGTCACTCGGAGATACCTCAGTCGTGAGGCCGCGGTCATCGGCAGAAGCCCGGTTCTGCTCTTCTGCGGGGCCGGGCGGATCTTCGGAGCCGGTCTCCGATGGCTCACCGGCATCTTCCTCGGCGAGCGGCACATGACCGCCGGATGGACCCTTCTCGGCGGCCGTCGAACCAATTGGATCCCTGGAAACCGGATCTGTATCGTTTTGGACGCCATCCTGGACCGGAGGGTCGGGTTCGTTTGTTTCAGTGCTCATCTTGATCACTTCCGTGAGGGGCCATGTTCCAGCCAAGGAAATCAGCTCCCGGGTTTCTCCGGGTTCGCATCGCGCGTGTGCCGCTCTTGTGCGCGCTCTTCGCTCATGTGCCCAAAGTAGCGCCGCACGCACATGCTGTCGAGATTGCCTCGGCGGCTCCGAACGCCCGCGCGGCGTCTTCAGCCGCCAGCTCATCCTCGGCGACGCGCTGGACACCAGCGGTGTCAAGGCAAGCTACGACGCCGGGGTCCTGACCCTGCGCATCCCGGTGGCGGAGAAAACGAAGCCGCGCCGCATCGAAATCGAAACCGGCGGAAAACAGCGCCAGGAGATCAGCGCCTGAGCAGAGGCAACCGCCGAAGAGCGGTCGCCGGACCTGAAGTTCTCGCCTATGCCAACCCGGCAGCGCGCGGGCAGTTGTTCCATCAGATACCGGATGAGCATTTCGGCCCTGGGCGAGGGGACGCGCCAATGCCCGGTGTCACCCTGTGCCGGGCATTGGCGCAGCTACCGCCGAGAGCGTCTTCCAGGGAAATCGCCCTCATCCCGATCGTAGGCTGCCGAAAGGGCCGGCGCTTGAGTACCGGCTACCTGTTTTCTCCCCGCGGACGCGCACGACTCGTGTTACTGATGCCGTCGGATGTAAGATTCCGGATCCAGATCGTTGCCAGTGATCCCTCCCGCGTGGCCCGCTTCAAAGGCACAGAAGGCCAATCCGATCGCGTGCCGGAGGTCCAAACTGGCATGGCGACGAAAATCGCTCAGTCCTTCGCGCTCTTCCTCCGCCATGTGGTCACCGTTTACTTCATTCACTTTCGCGATTGCGAGCCACCACTCTGCGGAGCCGGTTTCGTAGGCGCCTACATTTGTGATCGCGTCCCGGATCCCGTTGTGGTCATGAATTGCGTCGCTTGTCTCGCCCTCCGGAGAGTCCTTGCCGCCGGCTCCCTTGCCTAGCGAAAGCAGCTCCGGGTAGAACAACAGCTCTTCAGCCTTCGCATGGACCTCGAGGAGAATACGTAACCGTGACCAGACAGCATCGAGGTCCGAAGCCGACGCATCGCGCATCTCGTCCAGGAGCGCAAACATGCGACGCTGGTCGTGATGATCGTTGAGAATCACATCGGTAATGTCCATGGCGTGCCCCTTTCACAAGGTTCATCCGCGAATCCCTGGATGCATCCTATGAATGCGCAGGAGTCCTTGGGATTGACCCATTGGAATGACGTCGAGCATTCATTTCAGTAAGTATACTTACCATATTCTGCTGTACCCCAGGGACGTTCATGGACCATCCTCGCATGGATGGGGAATCGCGTAGCGGCCGAGGTTGGAGCAGCCAAAAGGAAGGTTGCCACTCATGAAGGACCAAACGAAAAGCGCTAAAGACGTCGGAGTCCTGTTCGATGTGGATGGAACCCTGGTCGACTCCACCTATTTCCACACCACGGCGTGGTGGCAGGCCTTCCGACAACAAGGACTGGACGTGCCTATGGCCTCCATCCACCGCCACATCGGCATGGGTGGAGACAAACTGCTTGAGAGCCTGCTCCCCGCGAATTCCGATCGGGATATCCGCGATACCGTCGAGCGCGCTCACGGCGCAATTTTCTCGACCTTTTGGCCGGCTATCCGGCCCTTCGAATCGGCAAGGACCCTCCTGCAGGCGTGTGCGGAATCCGGATTGGCCGTGGCATTGGCCTCCTCGGCACACGAGCGGGATCTTCGGGTGCTCCGAAACATCCTTGATGCCGAACCCTGGATCGACTGCGCGACGAGTTCAGCCGAGGCGGCCGAGAGCAAGCCCTCCCCCGACATTCTCCTAGCCGCACTTGAAAAGCTGCACCTAAACGCGGCAGATGTCGCATTTGTCGGCGACTCCGTCTGGGATGTCAAGGCTGCGGCCCGGATCGGCATTGAAACGATCGGCCTCACGTGCGGGGGGATCAGCGCAGCCGAGCTTTTCGACGCAGGTGCCATCGAAGTCTATTCAGGACCAAAAGCACTCCTCGAGCGACTGGACGCCAGCGCCCTTGGAAAACTTGCACGTCGGAACGATGACGCGGAACCGGGTGGAACCGCCCCCGGAGCCCCCACGGACAACGCATCGCGATAGTCCCCGCAGGAAAGAAACGCCCCCTGCGGGGCGACCCGGACCTTTGCCAGGCTCAGTTCGCGCACTTCTCCGACCACATTCATCAAAGGGGTTACGCTCACATGGTAAGCATGCTTACTATCTTAACTACCAGTATTTCTGGTTCTTGATCCGCAGCCGACCTTCTTGGAAAGAGAGCGAAGATGACAGAGAACCAATGGGACGGGACCTACACGCCCCGGCCAGCCACCGAGCAACTAGAGGATTCGCAGGTTCCGCCGCCGCCCACCCGTAACAGCGGCGCGCCGACGACGGAAGCCATCAAGGACGAAGCAGGCAACGTGGCCGCACAGGCAGGAGACTCTGCGAAGAACGTCGTCGAAACCGCGAGAGCCGAAGTCGCGAACGTTGCCTCTGAAGTGAACTCGAGCGCAAGGGATCTGCTGGAGCAGGCAAGGCTGGACCTCACAGACCAGGCCGACAAGCAACAGCAAAAGGTCGCCGCAGGCCTTCGATCCATCTCGGCGGAACTGCAGTCCATGGCCGCCGCTTCCGAGCAACCCGGCGTCGCAACGGATTTGGTGCGGCAAGCCGCCGAACGGTCTTCATCGGTGGCGGCTTGGCTGGAGGACCGGGATCCGGGCTCCCTCCTGGACGAAGTGAAGACCTTCGCGCGACAGCGTCCTGGCGCGTTTCTCCTTCTGGCCGCAGGAGCAGGCGTTCTGGCCGGCCGCCTGAGCCGCGGGCTGAGCGCCGGCGATGACGGCTCCCGACGAGGAACAACTACCGGGCGTGCCCCCATCCAACCCGCCCGCGACGAAGCCCGGCCTTTTGTCCCCGGGCCAGGGATGACAGTACCCCCTCCCCCGGTCCAGCTACCCGGTCCAACCACCACGACTGCTGGATACTCGAACCCCGGCACCCTCTCGGGCGACGGGGCCGTTGCGCCCACCGGCGCACCGGGGACCATGCCTCAACCCGCACCGGTCACCGAGCCGGAAGCTGACCCATGGCCTAGCGGCGGGATAGCCAAGGATCCATTCACCCGTGAGCGTTCGCATCGTCTCGATTCTCCTGCTCCCCTGACAGGAAATGATGCAGCCGACGCCGGGCGCAGGCCAGACGTGGACCCCGCCAGCGGTGAGTCGCGATGACCGAGAGCCAAATCCCGCCGACGCCCGCCCACGCCAAGGCGGACTCGACATCCTTGGGAGACCTTCTGGGCGAGGTCACCCGGGACATTTCCACGCTGATGCGCCAGGAAGTGGAACTGGCCAAAGCTGAACTGAAGCAGTCCGCGGCGCAGGCAGGCAGGGGCGCCGGAATGCTGGCAGGGGCCGGTGTTGCCGGGCATTTCGTCCTCCTTTTCCTTTCCCTCGCCCTTTGGTACGCACTGGGCGAGCTGATCGGCTTAGGCTGGTCCGCCGTCGTCGTAGCTGTTCTCTGGGCGATCGTGGCGGCCGTCCTGGCATCGGTTGGCCGCAAGGAACTCAACGCCGTCAAAGGCATGCCCCAGACGGCCGAAACAATTCAGGAAATCCCAGAAACCCTCAAACCACGCGAGGAGCAACGATGAGTGAAAATCCGGACGATATCCGTTCCGAGATCGAGGAAACCCGACGGCGCCTCGGCACCAACGTTGACGCAGTGGCGGATAAGGTGACGCCATCGCACGTTGTCCGACGCCAAACAGAGAAGGTCAAGGATGCCGTCTTCGGCGTGAAGGAGAACATCATGGGCGCGGCTGACGACCTGGTGGACGGCGGACGGTCAGCGATCGACGATGCCGGTGCGGCGATCGGCGAGGTGCCCCATCGTCTGTCCAGCAAGACGCAAGGCAACCCGTTGGCTGCGGGGTTGATAGCCTTCGGGGCCGGACTGCTGGTGGCTTCCCTGATCCCGGCAAGTGAGAAGGAAAAGGAGGCAGCCGCGGCCCTGAAGGAAGCGGCTGAACCCCTGACCACCGAACTCGCCGCGGCGGCTCACGACGTGGCCCAGGATCTCCAGGAGCCGGCCCAGGAAGCTCTCGAGAACGTCAAAGTGGCAGCCTCGGATGCAGTCGAAAACGTCAAGGAAGAATCCCAGGCCGCCGTCTCCGACGTAACGGACAGCACCACGGCGGCCAGGGAAAGGATCCAGCCCACCTGATCCAGACGGAGGCGTGCTGTCTGCCCAATACCGCTGGACGGACGGCCCGCCTCCATCACGCCTTGGAATGAGGGACATCCATGACAGTCAAAAATCCCGCCGAAAGCAGCAGGGCCAAGGCAACAACAGCCCCGGATGCGGATGACGCGCGAAAACCGGCCAGACCCACCGACATCGCAAAGCCAACCTGGACCTACATAGTCAAGAGGACCTTCCGGGAGTTCGGCAAGGATCAGTGCCCCGACGCCGCCGCGGGGCTGACCTACTACGCGGTGCTTTCCCTTTTCCCCGCCTTGCTCGCGCTCGTCTCCCTGCTTGGTATTTTCGGGCAGGCGGGAAAGAGCACGTCCGCCCTCCTGGATCTCCTCCAAGGAATCGCCCCGGGATCCACCATCGACACCATCCGCCAGCCGATTGAAGAACTCACCACCTCGACATCGGCCGGTTTCGCGCTGATACTCGGTCTCGTCGCTGCTCTGTGGTCCGCGTCCGGATACGTGGGAGCCTTCAGCAGGGCAATGAACCGCGTATACGAAGTGGACGAAGGGCGCGGATTCATCAAACTCCGCGCAACCATGCTCGGCGTCACGGTGTTCGCGGTGGTGCTCGTGGCCCTGATCGCCGGCATGCTCGTGCTCAGCGGACCTGTGGCGGACGCCGTGGGGAGGGCAGTCAACCTTGGCGGAGACCTCCTGGCGGTGTGGAGTATCGCAAAATGGCCCGTCGTCATCCTGCTGGTGGTCTTGATCATCGCGGTTTTGTACTACGTCACACCTAACGTGAAGCAGCCGCGGTTCCGTTGGATGAGCATCGGCTCCTTCATCGCTTTGATGGCATTCGTCCTTGCATCGCTGGGCTTTGGCTTCTACGTGGCCAACTTCAGCAACTACAACAAGACCTACGGGGCAATTGGCGGCGTCATCGTGATGCTCCTGTGGTTATGGATATTGAACATGTCCCTCCTGTTCGGCGCAGAGTTCGACGCCGAAATGGAACGCGGTCGGGAACTACAGGCAGGGATCGACGCCGAAGAAGCCATCCAGCTCCCACCCCGCGGAACCAAGCGCAGCGGAAAAGTCGAGAAACGGGAAGAAGAAGTCGTCGACGGCGAAAGGCTTAGCGCGCGGCACACCCGGAACGCGGATTGACCCGGACCAGGCAGGGCGCCCCATGGGTCGACCCGGCGGGTCCTTTGCCCTTCGGAATTCAATCAGTGAGGGATCACCATGGAGATGAATATCAGGGACTGCTGGGACAGCCTCAGCCCCGAAACCCGACAATGGCTCATTGAGAATCCCGGGTGCGTGGTCCTGCCGCGCACGATCACGGAGACGATCCATCAGGAAACCGGAATCGCCCCGGACTCGGACCGGCACGCCCAGGCCAGTCTCTCCCCCGAAGACCTCGACTTCATCCGGGCCCAGGCCGAAGGAACGCCTCCTCGGCCGGGGCACCGGTTCTTCGACGCAATCCAGCCCGGAGAAGGCTGACGTTGAGCGTCAACCGAGAAAGGAATACCCAGTGAATGGAGAACCACAGCCGGCACCGGAGCCTTCCCGCGCACCCGGGCCGGCCCAGTCGGCGGGGCGCCGGCCGATGGTCACCCGTGCCGGGATGGCCTGGACGGCCACGATTGCCGCCCTCGTGCTCCTGATACTGCTCATCGCATTCATCGTGCAGAACCAGGACTCCGCCAGGGTCAGGTTCTTCGGTCTGGACGGGACCATCTCCCTTGGCATTGCCTTGCTCATCGCCGCGGTCGGCGGCGGTGTCCTGGTTGCAGTAGCCGGTGCAGTGCGCATCATCCAGCTCCGTGCCCGCACCCGCCGCGCACCAGCCACACCACGGCCCTGACACCAGCTCTCAAACCACAGATCCGGTGCGCAACCACAGATCCGGTGCACAAAAACAGAGGGAAAGCAGCTTTTCAATCGAAGTCGAAGACGTGCAATCGAAAAAAGCAGATTTTGTTCTGATAAATCTTGTAGTCTCTTCAGATTTCACGTAACGTGGATCACATGGAACAGGCCACCAAAACACGAGGACGTTACGCCAAGACCGCAGAGAGGCGCGCGACTGTCGCTCGGGCTGCCCTGGACATCATCCGGGAGAAGGGGCACAGGGCCCTGACCACCGCAGAGGTGGCATCCACGGCGGGCATGAGCGAGACCGCGCTCATGTACCACTTCCCGACCCGCGATCACGTCCTCGTTGCAGCCATGGAGCTCGCCGACGAGGAAATCGGCTCACGCATGACAGCCGAGTCCGTGGCGGCCGAGCTCGTCTCCGGCGACTGGGATCCGGCAGGAACGGCTCGCCTGGTGCTCAAGGAAGAGAGCACTGTCCGCCTCCTCCTCGCCCTCGAGGCCGAAGCCCCGAACCCCGAGCATCCCGCACACCAGTACATGAAGAAGCACAACCAGAACGCCATCCTGGCCTTCGCTGCAGCCGTCAAGCGACGCCAGAGCGAAGGTCGCGCCCTCGCCAGCCTCGACCCGATGGGAACGGGGCGGCAGATGATGGCGCTGTGGAGCGGCCTGCGGGCACAGTGGCTCGTGGACCCGTCGTTCGACTTCGCCAGCGAAGTGGCGCAGGCCTTCCGCGCCATCACCGGTGAAGCCGCCGTGGGCGTGAAGAAGAAGATCGAAGATCTCATCGCGACGATCTGAGAAAGTCACCACCCGCACCCGTTCCCCGTTGCCGCGGGGAAGGGCGAACCAGCAACCAACTGCAACGACGCGAAGGAATCACTATGTCCACTGAAGGCCGGTTCGCCGGAAAGACCATCATCGTCACAGGTGCCGGCTCGGGCATCGGACGAGCAACCGCCGTCCGGCTCGCTGAAGAGGGCGCCCGCCTTGTCGTCTCTGATGTGGTCGCCGGGCGGCTTGACGAGCTCAAGGCGGCACTCCCCGGAGCGGACGTCAGGACCGTCGCCGGGGACGTGTCCAACCCGCGAACGGTCGAAGGAATCGCCGATGCCTGCGGGGGTGAGCTCCACGGGCTGGCGAACATCGCCGGAATCATGGATGGCTTCCTCCCGGTTGGTGAGCTCGACGACGAAACTTGGGAACGGGTGATGGGGGTCAACGTCACCGCCCCGATGCGCCTGACGCGCGCCGCCCTGCCTTTTCTCATCGAGGCAGGCGGCGGCTCGATTGTGAATGTCGCCTCCGAAGCCGCCCTCCGCGGCTCCTCAGCGGGCGCCGCCTACACGGCGTCGAAGCACGCGGTCATCGGACTGACCAAGAACACGGCGTTCATGTACGGTCCCCAAGGTGTGCGGGTCAACGCCGTGGCCCCGGGCGCCGTTGCGACAAACATCGAAGCGGGCATCCGCAGCGAATTCGCCGCGGGCCGGATCTTCCCTTTGATGAAGGCAATAGGCTCCCCCGTCGCGGATCCGCAAAGGCTCGCAGCCGCGATTACGTGGCTGTTGAGCGATGACTCGCTCAACGTCAATGGGGCCATCCTCCCGAGCGACGGCGGCTGGTCAGCCGCCTAAGCAGGCAATCAGCTTGGGCAAACTTTGAAAGGATTCAATCCTCTTCGCCTGGAGGCACTCCTCCATGCGCCGCTCCAACCCGCCCGAAATCGCCGGCGGACCAAAGGTCCCGCCAGCCGTTTCTGATCCACATCTTCCCGAACGACGAATCCGGAACCACGAATCCGCGGCCTCGCCGCAGAGAGAGACACGACCATGGACAACTTCCCACCCGGCTTCCTCTGGGGCGCCTCCACGGCGCCGCACCAGATCGAGGGCAACAACATCAACAGCGACTGGTGGCTCCAGGAACAGACCGTCCCCGGGATGGAACCCAGCGGCGACGCCATTGACAGCTACCACCGGTACGCCGAGGACATGACGTTGCTCGCCGACGCAGGCCTCAACGCCTACCGCTTCGGCATCGAATGGGCCCGGATCGAGCCTCTGCCTGGCCGGTTCTCCCGTGCTGAGCTCGCCCACTACCGCCGGATGATCGACTCCGCCCTCGGACTCGGGCTCACACCGGTCGTGACCTTGAATCACTTCACAACACCGCAGTGGTTTGCCGACGAGGGAGGGTGGCTCGGTGAGAGGGCGGTCGAACGGTTCACCTCCTACGTCACCGAGGCAGCCACGATCCTGGACGGAGTGCCCTGGGTGGTCACGATAAACGAGCCCAACATGCTCGCCATGATGGCGACCATGCGCCGGATGATGACGTCCGCACCTGATACGGAGCAGGACTGGCAGAGCCCCACCGTCGAGCAAGACCCGCGGCCCCAGCTGCCGCCGCCGGACCAGCAGATTGGAACCCGCCTGGTCGAGGCGCACCGGGCCGCCCGCGACATTGTCCGCGACCGGACGGACGCCAAGGTTGGCTGGACGATCGCGAACCGGGCATTCGTCGCACGCCCCGGAGCCGAGGAGAAGAAACGGGAACTCGAATACATCTGGGAGGATCTCTACCTCCACGGATCAGCGGGCGATGACTTCGTGGGCGTCCAGTCCTACTCAAGCCAGTGGGTCAACGAAAAGGGTATCGAACCACACCCTGCCAGCCCGGAGAACACGCTTGTCGGTACCGCGTACCGTCCGGACGCGATCGGCATCGCGATCCGGCACACTGCCGAAGTCACCGGAGGCCTCCCCATACTCATCACCGAGAACGGCATCGCCACTGCCGAAGACGAACGCCGCATCGCATACACCGCCGAGGCCCTTCACCATGTTTCCGGGGCCATCGCGGACGGCATCGACGTGCGGGGCTATCTGCACTGGACCCTTCTGGACAACTACGAATGGGGCCACTGGGAGCCCACCTTCGGACTCGTGAGTGTCGACCGGCAGACGTTCGTCCGCACCCCCAAGCCGAGCCTCGCCTGGCTCGGCTCCGTCGCCCGCGCCGGCGCGCACACCGCCGTCGCCCACTGATCCCCAAGGAGCTCTTCGATGTTGAAGCCCCTCGCAACTGCCACCCGCGAACTCGTCAACCTGGACGGCCTGTGGCTGTTCGCGCTCGACGGCACGGTCTGCCCGGAGCCGTGGAAGGCACGGCTTGAAACCCGTTTGGAAGCGGCCGTCCCGGCCAGCTACAACGATCTGTTCGCCGAGCAGAGGATCCGTGACCATGTCGGCCTGGTCTGGTACCAACGCACCGTCCGTGTACCGCGCGGCTGGGAGGATCAGCGCGTTGCGCTCCGTTTCGACGCCGCAACCCATGCGGCCGCGGTCTACGTCGACGAGACCCTGGTTGCCGAGCACGTCGGCGGATACACGCCCTTCGAGGCGGACCTCACCGATATGGTTGCCTCCGGGACGGAATTCCGTCTCACGGTAGCCGTCGACAACCGGCTCACCAACGTCACCATCCCACCGGGAAAGCTGACCGTCGGCGCCGACGGTCAGGAACGGCAGACGTATTTCCACGACTTCTACAATTACGCCGGCCTTGCCCGCTCCGTCTGGCTCTACAGCACGCACCGATCCCACCTCACCGATGTAACCGTGACCACGGACGTCGCCGACGGCGGCACCGGGCTGGTGAGCTACCGCCTCGCTACCAGCGCCCCGGCTCCCGCAAGTGTGCGGCTCATCGACGAGACAGGAGTCACGGTCGCCACCGGCGAAGGACACTCCGGCACGCTTCGGGTCAATGACGCCGTGCTGTGGAGGCCAGGCGCAGCCTACCTCTACCGGCTGGAGGTCGAGATCCATGACGGGTGGCACGTAGTCGACGCCTACGAACTCCCGGTCGGGATCCGCACCGTTGCAGTCCAGGGCGAGCAGTTCCTCATCAACGGCGATCCGTTCTACTTCACCGGCTTCGGCAAGCACGAGGACTCCGCGATCCGGGGCAAGGGACACGACAACGCCTACCTCGTCCACGACTTCCGCCTCCTTGACTGGACGGGAGCGAATTCCTTCCGAACCTCCCACTACCCCTACGCCGAAGAAGTCATCGAGTTCGCAGACCGGCACGGGATCGTCGTCATCGACGAGACCGCCGCCGTCGGACTCAACCTCGCCGTGGAGGCAGGCCTCACCGGGGCGCCTCCGCGCCCCACCTTCTCCCCGGAGACGATCAACGACCAGACACAGGCTGCACACGCCCAGCACCTGCGGGAGCTGATCGACCGGGACAAGAACCATCCGAGCGTCGTCATGTGGTGCGTCGCCAACGAGCCCGCCTCCAACGAGGACGGGGCACGGGAGTACTTCGAGCCGCTTATCGAGCTCACCCGCGAGCTCGACCCCACCCGTCCCGTGACGACGACGGCGGTCATCTTCGCGACGTGCGAGAACGACCGCCTCGCGGACCTCGTCGATGTCATTTCACTCAACCGCTACTACGGCTGGTACGTCGCGACCGGTGACCTTGAGACCGCAGAACAGCTCCTCGAGGCCGATCTGCGCGGCTGGGCCGCCAAGTACGGCAAGCCCATCATGATGAGCGAGTACGGTGCCGACACCATAGTCGGCCTCCACTCCGTCCTCGACACCCCGTGGACGGAGGAATTCCAAGCAGGCTTCCTCGCCATGAACCACCGCGTCTTCGACCGGATCCCGTCATTTGTGGGAGAACACGTCTGGAACTTCGCCGACTTCGGCACCGGCCCCGCGATCCACCGAGTGGACGGCAACAAGAAGGGCGTCTTCACCCGCGACCGCAGGCCGAAGACCGCCGCGTTCGCACTCCGCCAGCGATGGCAGGGACTCCACGGCCGCAAGCCAGGGTCAACCACGGCACTGGACGGGCAGCCCGAGACCGCAGCACCCGGTTTCACCCAGCAACCGGCACTGTCCACGCCCGCAGGCGCCCAGCGCCCCTAGCAGCCGCAACGCACCGTTGGGGGCGGTGGGTTGCCCTGCCGCCCCACCCCGCCAAGTCACCAATCCCCGCCGCACCAAAAAGTCGAGCACATCGTACCCGGACAAAGGAGTCATCATGGTCAAGCCCACCTACGGAGACCTACCACCGAAAGAGGCAGAATCCGCGGTCCTCACGGCCGCAGGTTCCCTGGAAGGGCCCCCGGCCCGAGTCGTCCCCGACCTAGAAGCGCCACCGCTGAAGAGGGCAAGCGTCAGCTACCTCGCACTCATGTCGCTGGCCAATTTCGGGGTCTCGATGGCGTTCATCGTCCCGATGTCCTATTCACTCGCGCTCCGCATCTCCCAGCTCGCCCCGGGCCACGAAGAGGTTCTCGGCTACGTCGCCGGCACCGCACAGTTCATCTCCATCGCCGCCAGCCCCCTGGTCGGGGTCTGGAGCGACCGTTTTCGTTCGCGGTTCGGCCGCCGTTCCCCGTTCATGTTCGGAGGCGCGCTCCTTGGAATCCTCGGACTCATCGGGGTCGCCCTGGCCCCCACGGTCCTTCTCGTGGGCGCCGGGTGGGTCTTCGCCCTCTTTGGCTGGGCAGCGGCAGGACAGGCCATCGTGAACCTGCAGGCGGACCGCATTCCGGAGGAGCAGCGAGGCAAGATTTCCGCACTCAGCGGCCTCTCCGCCCAGATCGCGCCCGTGCTGGGCATCGGCATCGCCTACTCGGTCTCATCCAGCACGTTCCTCGTCTTCCTGGTTCCCGGCCTGGTGGGCCTCGCGCTGGTCCTGCTCTTTCCCCTCGTCAAGCGCGAAGGCAGCTCCGTGGGTCTCGTCCACAACAGCACCGTCACCGTCAAGGCCCTCCTGGCCAGCTACACGTTCAGCCCCCGCAAGTACCCGGACTTCGGCTGGAACTGGCTGGGCCGCTTCATCTTCTTCATGGGCCTGTATTTCAACACCACGTTCGGCAGCTTCTTCTATGCCCAGCGCCTGGGGCTTCCCATCAAGGAAGTAGCAGGAACCGTCGCCCTCATCGGCATGCTCGGCATCGTGGCAGCCAGCGCAGGCGCCCTCACCGGCGGCTTCCTCTCGGACCGACTCCGGCGGCGCAAGCTTTTCACCTTCCTCGGCGGCCTGCTCTTCCTCGCCGGCGGCATCACCGAGGCCTACGCCCACTCCTTTATCAGCCTGCTCATCGGGGCACTCATCATGCAGTGCGCGATCGCCCTCTTCAGCGCGGTGGACGGAGCCATCATCTTCGCCGTCCTGCCCGACCGGGCACAGGCCGGACGCTACATGGCCGTGGTCGGATTCGCCCAAAGGATCCCCAGCGCAATCGCACCCCTCCTGGCACCCTTCATCATCGTCCTGGGGGCGGCCGGGGCCGATAAGAACTACACCGCCCTCTACCTCACCGGTGCCGCCCTGGCCATCCTCGGCAGCCTCATCATCCTCCTGAAGGTCAAGTCCGTGCGCTGACCGGCACCCAACCAGCCAACCAACCAACCAACCAACCAGAGAGTTCACACATTCATGGGCAACATGCTCAAATCCCTGCCCGACCGGGCCCCGACCCCGGCTGTCACAGAAGCCGTCAAATGGACGGCCACCTGGATTTCACCGACAGAGTCCGAGGAAGCATCCGCCCAGGACGAGCGCGGGGCCTACGTCCTCCGCAGGTCATTTAACCTCCCCTCCCGTCCCGTCGCAGCGACGCTCTACGCCACCGCACTTGGCGTCTACGAAGTCTTCCTCAACGGAATCCGGGTGGGGGACATCGAGCTGGCGCCCGGTTCGAGCAGCTACGACGAAACCCTGTACGCCCAGCAGTATGACGTCGCGGACCTTCTCACGCCCGGTAGCAACCGGATCGATATCGTCCTCTCCGACGGGTGGTTCCGCGGCAGGAACAGCGGGACCCAGCGCCGGAACGTCTGGGGCAACACCACCGCCGCCCTCGCCCAGCTCGAAATCGACCTCGGCTCCGGCGCGTCAATGACCCTGACGACGGACGGCGACTGGACCACCCTGCCCAGCCCGATCGTCCGGGCAGACCTCATGAGCGGACAGACGACGGACTTCCGCGTCGACCCGGACCGCGCAGAACCCGCCCCGGTCCGGGTCGGCGTCGTTACGCCACCTATCCCTTCCCGGTCGCCGGCCCCGCCCGTGGGACGCATCGAGGAACGCACGCCGGCGGCCCTGACCCGGCTCCGGGACGGGGTCTCGATCCTCGACACCGGCCAAAACCTCTCCGGCTGGGTCAGGCTCACCAACTTAGGTCCTGCGGGGACGGAGACGGTGCTCGAGTTCGGCGAGCACCTCGACGCCGGCGGTGACGTCACGACCGCCCACCTGGACATGAAAACACCGCAAGGCGGCATTCTCGGATTCCACCAGACCGACCGCGTCATCGCCGGGAACAGCCACGGCACCTTCGAACCAAGGCACACTGTGCACGGCTTCCGATACGTTCGGATCTCGCACCCCGGCCGCGAGCTTTCCATCGATGACTTCACGGTCGTCGTCGTCCATTCGGACCTCGACCGCCGCGGGTGGTTCACCTGCAGCGACCCGGACCTTGAGCGTTTGCACGAAGCCTCGCTCTGGAGTTTCCGCGGCAACATCGTGGACGTCCCGACCGACTGCCCCACCCGCGAACGCTCAGGATGGACCGGCGACTACCAGGTCTTCGCCCCTACCGCCGCCATGCTCTACGACGTCCACGGCTTCTCCCGCAAATGGCTCCAGTCCGTGCGCGACGACCAGTGCGAGGACGGTCTCCCCGCAGCCTTCTCCCCCGATTCCGCTCGGATCAGGCACCATCCCGAGAACCCCTCGCGGGTCATGGGCGGGTCCGCCGGCTGGGGCGATGCCACCGTCCTCGTCCCCTGGGCCATCTACGAAGCGTACGGAGACGCCGAGCTTCTGGCGGAAAGCTGGGACTCCATGACCCGATGGGTCGACTACGCGCTCCACCTCGCCATGACGACCCGCCACCCGTCCCGTATCGTCCGCTCGGAAACACCGCTCCCCCACGAGGAGTACATCTGGGATGCCCCCTTCCACTACGGCGAATGGCTCGAACCCAAACGCCGCCGGGCAGACGGGTCCCTCATCGATCCCATGGCCGAAAACCCCTACGCCTACATGAGCACCGACAGGGGCGAAGTCGGAACCGCGTTCCTGCACCGCACCACCGATACCCTCGGCCGCATCGCCCGAATCCTCGACCGTCCAGAGGCGGCCGAGCGGTACGGAAGGATCGCAGAACGCGTCAGGTCGGCATGGCAGACCGAGTTCCTCACCGACGCGGGGCACACCCGCGAGGATACGCAGGGCGCGTACGTCCGGGCCCTCGCCTTCGGCCTCGTCCCCGGATCCCTCAGGCAAGCGGCCACCGAACGCCTGGTCCAGCTCATCCGCAACGCCGACGACAGGCTCGGCACCGGATTCCTCTCCAGCGGACTGCTTCTCCCCGTCCTCGCAGAAAACGGGCACACCGACCTCGCCTACCGCCTCCTGCTCCGCCGCGGGACACCCTCCTGGCTCGGCATGCTCGAACGCGGCGCCACCACAGTCTGGGAAGACTGGGAAGGCGTCGACGAGAATGGTGTCGCGCACGAATCGCTCAACCACTACAGCAAGGGAGCCGTCATCCGCTTCCTTCACGAATACCTCGTGGGCCTCCGGCAAGCCCCCGGCTCAGCCGGATGGGAACGCTTCGACATCGAACCCCGACCCGGAGGAGGCATCACCTCAGCCGGCTTCCACTTCCTCTCCCCCAAGGGCCGCATCGAAGTCGCCTGGGAGATCGCGAACGGGCAGTTCCGCATCGGCTTCACCGTGCCCGAAGGAGCCTCTGCCCGCCTCACCCTTCCGGACGGCACAAGCACCGCTTACCAGTCCGGAACCCACATCGCATCCTGCCCCGCCCCGTTTGTCGCTAACGACCGACACGCGGCGCACACGATGTGAACCGCAGCTCTCGCCAGAGCTAGGCGGGGCCTTCGCTAAGCCGCCGTGGAGGTGGAGGCAAGAAGGTCCCGGACTGCAGCCGCGCCTGCGTCGGAGGAGAAGTCTGAGCTTAAGCCCACGACGCTGAGGCCGGCGGAGAGGTAGTCGCGGGCCGTAACGGCTTTCATCCCGCCGGTGCCTACAAACTGAACCTCCGGGAAGGGCCCTTTCATGGCCCTGATCCATTCAGGTCCGAGCAGGGAGGCGGGGAAGGCCTTGAGCCAGGTCAGTCCAAGGGCCTTGGCCCGGAGTATTTCGCTCGGGGTGGCCACGCCGGGGAGGTGCGGGAGACCACGCCGGATACTTTCCAGGATGACGGCTTCATCCAGGCCCGGGGACACTGTGAACGATGCGTTGGCCGCTGCTGCTGCGTCCAGTTGTTCGATGCGGAGGATGGTTCCGGCGCCGACGGCGACTCCCCTTTCGGCTGCTGCGCTGGCGACGGCGGCAAGGGTCGGCAAGGCTTCGGGCGTTTCGATGGTGACTTCGACGTGCTCGACGCCGGCGTCCCAGGCCCGTGTGGCGGACCTGACGGCTTCGGCGGGGGTCATTCCGCGGAGCACCGCGATGACCGGAACCCTGAAGAAGTCATCGGCGAACCAATTGTCGGGGTGAGTGTGCATCAAGGTGTTCTCTCTCGGAAGTTGTGCGGGCGGTTGCTCGTGACCCGGCGGGACGTTATGAAGTAGCTGCGTGAACCGCGTCAGGCGCGTACATGCGGGGTTTGGTTCCATGGCCGGCCCTGAAGTCCGCGCGGGTACCCAGGGTCCATGCGGCAAGGGAATGGCCGAGGGCGAGCCTGTCCACCGGCGCGTCGCCACGCAGCAGCCCTGCGAGGAAGCCGGCGGCGAACGCGTCACCGGCACCGACCGGTTCGACGACGTCGACCCGGTATGCGGGGACCCGGAAGACCTGTTCTTCCTGGCCTGCTTCGCGCATGAATTCCACGGCTTCCGTGGCCGAGTCCTTGATGACCAGGTGCCGCGGCCCGGGAAGGAGCGCCGAGACGTCGTCCGCGGTGCCGCAACCCCACAGGGTTTCGGCTTCGTCGAGACCGACGAACACGACGGCAGCCAGGGAGGCCAATTCCAGCAGTCGCGGACCTGCCACGTCAACGCTCCACAGCGCCGGCCGGTAGTTGACGTCAAAGGACACCTTGTAGCCCGTGGTGCCGGCCTCGGTGAGCAGCTGCTCGGTGAGTTCCGAGCAGCTGCGTGAGAGGGCGGCGTTGATTCCACTCGTGTGGATCCACCCCGTTTGTTCAAGGAACCATACGCGGGCATCCTCGGGAGACATCCTGGACGCGGCAGACCCTGCCCGGTAGTAGAGTACGCGTGCTCCGCGGCCCAGGTCCGGGTCCTTGAAATACACCCCCGTGGGGCACGTCTTGTCCCGGATCACCCTGCTGACATCCACTCCGCGGGCGGCCAGGCCCTCGGCGATGCGATCCCCGAACGGATCCCCTCCGAGGCGGCTGGCCCAGCCGGCGCGGTAGCCGAATTCAGCCAGGTGCGCGGCAACATTGGACTCCGCTCCCCCGAAGCCCAGCAGGCACTCTTGGGCTTCCCTGAGTGGTTCGGCCTTCGCCGGAGTGATGACAGCCATTGTCTCGCCCACACAGAGGACATCAAGTACCGTCATTTCACGGCTCCCGCGGTGAGGCCACTGACAAAGAACCTGCCCAGGACGAGGTAGAGCAGCACGGTGGGAGCGGCAACCAGCACGGCGCCAGCCATCAGTTCGGAATAGTTGACGGTTGTGGTGCCGATGAGGTTGTTCAGGGTCACGGTGGCGGGCCACGCAGCCGGTGAGGCCAGGATGAAGCCGAAGAGGAAGTCGTTCCAGATGTTGGTGCATTGGAAGATTCCTGCGACAACGAACCCCGGAACGGAGAGCGGGAGCATCACTCTGAAATAGGTTTTCCAGATCCCGGCACCGTCGATGGCTGCCGCCTCGATGATGGCACTGGGAATGCCTTCGTAGTAGTTCCGGAAGATCAGCGTGGTGATCGGGATGCCGTAGATGATGTGGACCACGATCAGGCCAAGGATGCTGCCTTGCAGGTGCAGCATGTTAAGGAATTGGAAAACCGGAATGATGACGGCCTGGAACGGGATGAACATGCCCACCAACAAGACCGTGAAGAGGGCGTTGGAGCCCTTGAACGGGAACTTGGAGAGGACGTATCCGTTGATTGAACCCAGCAGGCACGAAATCAGTGCCGCGGGGATGGTGATCTGGAGTGAATTGATCAGGGATCCGTGGAGCTTCGTCCAGGCCCCTTTGAAGGCGTCCAGGCTGGGGGCATCGGGGAAGGCGAGGAAGAAGTTGGGTGCCCCGCTGCTTCCTGACAATGCCGTGGAGATGATGACATACACGGGCATGAACATCGCCAGGGTGGCGATGACGCAGATCGCAAGGACGATCCAGCCGCCGGGGGTCTTGGGGATCTTCCAGGAGCGGGGTTTGCGGTCGCCCGCAGCCAGGCGCCGGCGAACGGAGTCGGTGGGACCGGGCGGGGTCGGTTGAAGGGTTTCGACGGCCATTTCTATGCCTTCCGCTCTTTCCGGTAGCCGCGGATGAGGTAGGGGACGATGACTACGAGCGTCAGCAGGAGCAGGATGATCGCCATCGCTGATGCTTTGTCGTAGCGGCTGGTGAGGTAGTTGTAGATGTAGATGCCGGGAACGTCGGTGACAAATCCCGGGCCGGAGCCTGACATTGCTATGACGAGGTCGAAGATCTTCAACGCCACGTGAAGCAGGAGCACGAAGCAGGTGATGGTGGAGGGCCACAGCTGGGGCAGGACGATGTGGCGCAGGCGCTGCCAGGTGTTGGCCCCGTCGACGCTCGCTGCCTCAAGGTGTTCCTCCGGGATAGAGGCAAGCCCGGCCAAGTACATGGCCATGGCGAAGCCGACGAGCTGCCAGGCGGCGGCGAAGATGATGGGCAGCAGGGCGACAGGGATGCCGAACTGGACCTTCATGAAATCGGTGCCCGTGGGGTTGTTCAGCGCGCCGAGGATGGTGGTGTCCGTCGTCCAGCCGGGGGGATTCTGGATTCCCATGTTCCGCAGGATTTCGTTGACCCCCGTGGAGGGCGAAAAGATCCAGCGCCAGGCAACACCGGTGACGATGAAGGACAGTGCGTAGGGCAGGAGGAAGACCGTCCGGAACAGGCCTTTGCCGACGGCGACGTGGTGGATGAACAGGGCTGCCACGAGTCCGCCGAGGATGGCCAGTACGAGGAAGACGATTGTGAAGATCACGACGTTGCGGATATCGGCCTGGAAACGCTGTTCCTGGACGATCTCGCCGTAGGTGCCTCCGAACGGCTGGCGGATGCTCAGATCCGGGCTCGTTCCGATCTTCCAATTCGAAAGCGAAATGTAAACGGTGATAGCGATGAAGACGTAGACGAACACGAAGCTGACCAGCAGGCTGGGCGCGAAGATCCACGCGGCCCGCCGGGACGTCTTGACGTTGTGGGGTACTTGTTTCCTGGACCGGAGCATGGTGCGTGCCGGCGCTGGAGGTGCTGTTGAGGTTCTCATGAGTGAACGATCCTGTCCGGGGGTGTGGCTGCGGGAGCGCAGCCACACCCGTTGCGACCTGGTTGGAGTGCCGGTTACTTCAGCTGGCTCTTCTGCGCCTGGGACATGCTGGCCGTGAAGGCGGCGACGTTGCCGCTGCCATTGAAGGTGGAGACGGCGTCGGCATAGGTCTGCGCGAATTCAGCCGAGGCTGCTTGCGCGTGCGCCAAGGAGGAGACCACTGCCGCGGACTTGAAGCTCTTGGCAGCGGACTGCTGGTAAGGCGACATGCCGGAGATGTCGGCGGTGCTCAGGGCCGGGATGGATCCCTTCTTCGCCGCAAACGCGGCCTGGGTCTTTGGATCCATCAACGTCTTCAGCCACGCCTTGGCCGCATCGGCGTGCGGGATGTTGCTGGCCGGAATGGAGAAGCCGTCACCGACGTAGTCAAAGATGTCTTCCTTGCCGGGGAAGGCAACCCAGGCGAAGTCCGTCCCCGGTTTCTTCCCGGCGTTGAGTAGTTCACCATAGGCCCAGTCCCCCATGAGGTTGACGGCGCATGCGCCGTTGGTCATGTTCTTTGCGGCCTCGTCCCAGGTGATGGCCGAGTGGTCCTTGTTGGCCAGGGAGAGGATCGTCTTGTAGTCCTCCAGCGCCTGCTTCACTTCGGGGGCGTCGAAGGAGTACTGGTTGGTGAAGAACTTCTTCCAGTTATCCGCGCCCGCCCTGGACATGATGAGCGACTCCAGGAGTTCGGCGGAGGCGAAAATGTCCTTGTCGCCCAGGCACACGGGAGTGACGCCCGCTGCTTGGACCTGCTTGAGGCTGCTGATCAGCCCATCGACGCCGGCGGCCGGATCAATCGCGACGTTGGCCTTGGCGAGCACCGAGGGGTTGGTCCACAGGACATTGCCGCGGTGGACGCCGATGGGGACCGTGTAGTACTTGCCGTTCACCTGCTGGGCTTCGGCAACGTCCTTGGGCATCTGGGCAGCCCAGTTCCCCTCGGTCCACAACGCTGTGAGATCGGCAGCCTGGCCGCCGTCGACATAGCTCTTCAGCTGCCCTGCAGGGTGCACCTGCCATGTGTCGGGCGGGCTGCCGGCCTGGAGTCGTGCAGCCAAGGCCTGCCTGGCATTGGATCCCCCGCCACCGGAAACCGCTGCGTTGTCGACCGAAAGGCCAGGCGAAGCCTTCTTCACCCCGTCGATCAGCACGTTGAGCGCATCCGCCTCCGAACCGGAGGTCCACCACGACGTGATTTCCAGCTTGTTGTTGCCGCCCCCGCCCGAGCTGCCGGCGGGAGCGTTGGCGGCACATCCGGTGACGGCGATGAGGCTTGCGGCCGCCGTTGCGGCCAGTGAGACCTTGAGTTTGTTGGAAGAACGCATGACTACTCTCCTTTGGGTTGTCAGACGCCGGACAAGGCCGGCTTCAGCCTGCGTTGTGGTCCAGATTACATACTTCAGTAGATCGATGCAACAGTTAGTCGTGGAATACCCGGGATCTCGAAGCGGTAGCCTCGGCGATCGCGAACAGGCTCGTAAAAGTCGCCACTTCTAGGCGCAAATTCGGCAGTAAGTTTCTATTAGATCGGTCTACCAAAGTGGGAATAAACGTGATAGAAATGTTAGACAGCGCACGAAAGGAGGTGGAAGAGCAGATGAAAAAGGTCACACTTGCCGACGTCAGTAAGGTCGCAGGAGTATCTCGATCTACTGCGTCCTTGGTGCTGCGGGGAAGCGACCGGATACCGGAGGCGACCTCGGACAGGGTTCGGCTTGCCATGGCCGAGCTCGGGTACGTCTATAACCGGCATGCCGCCAACATGCGCCGCAGCGAATCGATGACCCTCGGTTTGATCGTGACGGACATCCGTAACCCGTATTTCGCGGGGTTGACGATGACCATCGAGGAGGCCGCCCGCGAAGCCGGTTACACGCTCCTCGTCGGCTACAGCCGCGACGATGTGGAGCGGCAATATCGTCAGCTTGAAACCATGGTCCAACAACAGGTGGACGGCATCTTCCTCTTGCCGGCCATTGGCTCGGAATTGGGCCCGATGTGTGGAATCATCGACCGTTCTTCCGTCCCTGTCCTGCAGCTTGCCCGGTATTTCTCTGAAGAGCTTGACTATGTCGGCCCGGACAACATCGCAGCCGGACAGCAACTGGCCCGGCACTTATCGTCGCTGGGAGTGTCCTCGGCCTTGCTGATTGGCGGCCCGGAGCAATCCTCGGCCCGGACCGAGAGGGTCAAGGGCCTGGAAACAGGATTCGCCGGAGGCGGAGTTGCATTCGATCCCTCCTTGTCCGCAGCAACCACGAACATTGCCATGGGCGGGGCGGAAGGTGTTGCATCGGTGCTGGACCGGGGAAGCTGGCCCGACTGCATCATCGCTTACAGCGACGCCGTGGCCCTTGGAATTTATGCCGAACTGCGGCGCCGGAACCTTGAACCCGGACGGGACGTCAGCGTGGCGAGCTTCGACGACATCGCGATGGCCGAGCTGTTGCTGCCACCGCTGACCTCCGTATCCACGCACCCGGAGCTCATCGCCCGCAAAGCAGCGCAGATGCTGCTCAACCGCATACGCGACTGCTCGCTGGAACCCCAGCGATCCCTCATCGAACCGGCGCTGAAGATCCGCGCTTCCACCGCCCAGTGGCGACCTCGAACCTAGGAGAACCAATGCCAGCACTGAAATGGGGCCTTATCGGCGCCAGCGACATCGCCGCGACGCGCGTGATCGGGGCCATCCGCGTGAGCGGAGGCGACGCCGTCGGCGTTTACAGCGGATCAGCGGACCGGGCGCGGGACTTCGCGGCCAGCCACGGGCTGCCCAACTTCACCACTGATCTGGACGAGCTTCTCGGCTGGGACATTGACGCGGTCTACGTTTCCTCCGCCAACGACAAACATTTCGATCAGGCCAGCAAGGCCCTTCAGGCCGGCAAGCACGTCCTGTGCGAAAAGCCGCTGGCCATGACGGTCGAAGAAGCAACGGCCATGGTGGACCTTGCAGAGCAGCGGGGCCTGGTCCTGGCGGCCAACCACCACCTTCCGGGCAGCCCGCTGCACGCGAAAGTCCGCGAACTCGTGCTGGCCGGAACCATCGGCACGGTCCTCTCCGCCAAGGTGGCCCACGCGGTCCTCCTGCCGGAACGGCTGCGCGGCTGGCGGCTCGGGAAGACCACTCCCGGAAGCGGGGTGATCCTGGACATCACCTGCCACGACGCCTCGGTCCTCAACCCGCTGCTCGGCACACCGGTGGCAGTCACCGCCGTCGCCGTCCAGCAAGCCGCCTGGAACAGCGGGGGCCAGGCAGACGCCGCCATGACCGTCATCCGCTACGAGCGGGACGGTGCACCCGCAGTCCTGGCACAGACCCACGATTCATTCACGGTCGGATATGCCGGGACCTCCCTCGAAGTCCACGGCACTGAGGGCACCCTGCTTGTCATTGACGCGATGACGCAGGACACCAAAGGACAGGTAGAACTCACCAACGCGGCCGGTGTCCAAAGGGTCGACGTCGACTGCTCCGAGGATCTTTATGTCATCGGCCTGCGCGCCTTCACCGCAGCCGTCGAGGGAACCGGCACCCCGGCCGCGACCGGCCGGGACGGGCTGCTGGCCCTCAAAGTCGCCCTCGCAGCCCAGGAATCCGCACACTCCGGGCACACAGTCCGCATCAACTAGCACCCAGAAAGAACACCATGCAGAAGGTACAGATCCTCACCGCGCGCGAAGCTGCGGAGCTCATCAACGACGACGACGTCATCACCGTCAGTTCCTCAAGCGCCCTCGGATGCCCGGACAGCGTCCTGGCCGGGATCGGTCAACGGTTCGAGGAAACGTCCCACCCGGTCAACCTGACGTCCGTGCACCCCATCGCTGCGGGCGACATGTACGGCGTCAAAGGCATCGACCACATCGCCCGCCCCGGCCTGCTGCGCAAGGTCATTGCCGGGTCCTACCCCTCGGGCCCCTCCAGCGCGGAGCCACCCCTGATCTGGCAGATGATCGAGCGCGAGGAAGTGGAGGCCTACAACTTCCCCTCTGGCGTCATCTACCAGATGCACCGCACCGCGGCAGCGAAGCAACCGGGCGTCTTCACCCAGGTCGGGCTGGACACCTTCATCGACCCGCGCCTCCAGGGTGGCCGCATGAACAACACCACCCCGGCCGCGCACGTCGAAACCGCCACACTGACCGGTCAGGAATGGCTGTTCTTCCCCTCCGTCATCCCCAACGTCGCCATCATCCGCGCCACCACCGCCGATGAATACGGCAACCTGACCTTCGAGGACGAAGGATCCCCGCTCGGCGCCCTCGACCTCGCCTACGCCGCACACAACAACGGAGGCGTCGTCATCGCCCAGGTCAAGCGCCTTGCGGAGGCCGGGAGCCTGCACCCGCAGCATGTTAAAGTTCCAGGCATCCTCGTTGACGCGATCGTGATCGCCGAAGACCAGCTCCAGACCACCCTGACCGCGAACGACCCCGCGATCTCCGGCCAACTGCGCAGGCCCCTGGGCTCGCTCCCCCACGTCGCCTTCTCCATCGAGAAGATCACCGCGCGCCGCGCCGCCCAGGAACTCAAGGCCGGCGAGATCGTCAACCTCGGATTCGGCGTCTCGGCACTGGTTCCCCACGTCCTCGTCGAAGAAGAACAAGGACGGGAAGTCAGCTGGGTCATCGAACAAGGCGCCGTGGGCGGCATCCCCCTGCTCGACTTCGCGTTCGGATGCGCCCAGAACCCGGACGCGATCATGCCCAGCATCGACCAGTTCACCCTCCTCCAGGGCGGCGGCTTCCACCGTTCCCTGCTCTCCTTCCTGGAGATCGACCGGCACGGCAATGTCAACGTCCACCACCTGCCCACAAAACGCCACGTCACCGCGGGCGTGGGCGGCTTCGCCGACATCACCTCCTCAGCTCCGGAGATCATCTTCATGGGCGCCTTCACCGCCGGACGCCGCGACATAGTGGCCGGCGGGAACGGCTTGGACATCCGCGCAGACGGCCCGTTCACCAAGCTGGTCAACGACGTTTCGGCAGTCACGTTCTCGGGACCCCGGGCCCTGGCCCGCGGCCGGAAGGTCAAATACATCACCGAACGCGCGGTCCTGGAACTGACCACTGAGGGACTCGTCGTCACGGAAATCGCCCCCGGCGTCGACCTCCAAAAGGACGTCCTGGACCGCAGCGAGTTCCCGCTGATCGTCTCGGACGAACTGCGGACCATGGACCTCGCCCTCTTCGCCGACGCCCCGGTAGGCCTCCGCCTCCCCCCGCTGCCGCTGCACGAGCGGATCGAACAGCGTACCCCTTCACTGGCCGCGCACTGACGCACGGCCGGTACGCCCGAAAGGACCTTGACATGAGAAGCCACCGAATCCTGACGCCCTACGAAGCCGAACTCGCCGACGCATTGTTCGAGACGATGTTCCCCTCCGACGGCGACAGCCCCGACGTCCGCGAAGCAGGTGTCACCGACTACCTCGACCTGACCCTTGAAGGCTACGGACGGAAGGATTTGCCCCGGTACCAATGGCTCTTCGGTGCCTTGGACCGCTACGCGGAGGACAAGCACGGCCGGAACTTCGCGGCGCTCACCCTGGACGAACGCACCGACGTACTGGTCTTGCTCGAACAGGGCGAATTGAGTGACCAGCTTCCTGCGAAGGAACAGCAGGATCTCTTCGGCCTGGCCGTCGCACACCTGCAGGAGGGCCTTTTCGCCGATCCTGCCCACGGCGGGAACAAGGACGGCGTCGGCTGGAAATTCCTGAAGCATCCCGGCGTCTGGCTGGAAAACTCCGCCGAGGAAAACCTCAGCACGGAGCACGTCACCAAGGGCGGCGTCATCAAAACCCTCGCGGACGCGATGCAGGAAATCCCCCGCGACACTGAAGGACACCGGCTCAAGCAGCTTGGCTACGAGAATACCGTCAATCCGCAGATGACCGGGGAAGTGGACGTCCTCCTCATCGGCGTCGGCGCCATGGGCGGCCTCAGCGCCCAGGTCTTCGCGGAGTCCGGCCTGAGCGTTGTGGGCCTCGAGGCCGGCCCGTTCCGTCCCCTCGACGAGTTCCTCCCCGACGAGCTGGAGCACGCTTACTACACACGCGGCGGCCTGGGCCCCAAGTTCCAGCAGGAAACGCCCCGCTGGCGGGAAACCACGGATGAAGAGGACAGCCGCGAGGCCACCTTCTCCCTGGGCCGGATGGTCAACGGCGTCGGCGGATCTGCAGGACATTATGGTTCCTGGCTGCGCCGCTTCCACCCCTGGCAATTCGCCCCCAAGAGTCACTACGACGGCCTCTACGGACCGGACGCGCTGCCCGAGGACTGCACCCTGGCCGACTGGCCCGTCAGCTACGAAGACCTGGAGCCCTTCTACACGAAGCTCGAACACCTGATCGGCATCGCCGGCGACGAATCCAACCCGTTCGTCAAGCGCAGCAAGCCCCTCCCGCTGCCGCCGACCCGCCCCTTTATCCTGGGCAACAAGTTCAGCGAAACCACCAAGGCTGCCGGTCTGCACCCGCACCCTGTCCCCGTCGGGTTCACCACAGAGGCTTACGGCGGCCGGGCTGCCACCGGCTACAGCGCCTGGAACAACGGCCTCGGCTCCTTCCGCGGCGACCGTTGGCACCCGGGGCTGGGTCCCGTGCCTGCCGCCATCGCCACGGGCAACTTCGAACTGCGCACCCACGCCCGGGTCACCCGCATCATCATGGACGAGTCCGGGGCTGCCCGCGGCGTCGAGTGGGTTGATCCGCTCGGCCGGGTCCGCCGCCAGCACGCCCGGGCCGTCATCCTCTCTGCCTACACCTACGAGAACCTGCGCCTGATGTACCTCTCGGCAGACTCCCGGCACGAAAACGGCCTGGGCAACAACACCGGCCAACTGGGATTGCACTACATGACCAAGATGTTCGGCCACGTGGACGCGCTCTTCCCCGGGACCGAATTCAACCGGCACACCGGCCCCGCCGCGCAGGGTGTCGTCCTGGACGACTACCTTTCCCCGGAATTCAGGTCCCTGGACCACGGCTTCATCGGGGGTGCCACACTCGGCGCCGAACAGCAGGCCCTGCCCCTGCAGATCGCCCGCGAGACCCTTCCCGAGGACGTCCGCCGCTGGGGTGCCTCCTACCGTGACCATTTGAAACTGTGGTCCCAGCAGGGGGTCATCCGCATCCAACCCGATGCGCTGCCCTATGCGTCCCACAAACTGGAAATCGACCCGCGGCACCGGGACTCCTCCGGACTGGGCATGCCGCTGGTCCGTGTGACCTATAGGCTGCGCGAAAACGAACGCCGGCTGGCCTCCTGGATGGCAGACCGTGCCACCGGGCTGTTGAAAGACATGGGTGCCACCAAGACGTGGCAGGGCCCATACTTCACCGGGGTCGGATCCAGCCACGACCTCGGCGGTGCCCGCTTCGGCCACGACCCCAAGGCAACCGTCCTCGACCAGCACCTTGCGGTCCATGACACCCCCAACCTTTACATGTACTCCGGTGCGGCGTTCCCCAGCTGCCCGGGCATCAACCCCACCCTGACCATCTGGGCCATCGTCATGCGTGCAGCAGAACACCTGGCCGGCGAGCTCGGCGGCCAGCGAAAGGAAAAGCCATGAGCACGGAAACGGCGCCCGTCACCAAGGAAGCGACCGAACAGGTCACCGTGGAGTACTCCGCCGACGGGCACACCGCCACGATCCTGATCGACCGTACGGCGAAACTCAACGCCCTCACCTTGGGGCTGCTGGAAGATCTGGCCGCGGCAACCCGGGAAGTCGCCGCCTCCGCAGCCCGGCTCGTCGTCGTGCGCACCGGCGGGGCGAAGGTCTTCTGCGTCGGTGCGGACATCAACCACTTCGCCGATCTCTCCGCCGCCGGCATGTGGCGGGACTGGATCGCTACCGGCCACCGCGCCTTCGATGCCCTCGCCGGACTCCGGCAGCCCAGCATCGCAGTCGTCGACGGCCTCGCCTTCGGCGGTGGGCTGGAGCTAGCCCTGGCCTGCGACTTCCGCGTCATCGCCGCCGAGGCACGTATCGCCCTGCCAGAGACCGGCCTCGGCACCGTCCCCGGTTGGGGCGGCACTGAACGCGCCACGGAACTCGTGGGCCGGGCACGGGCCAAGGAACTCGTCCTCAGCCGCAGGCAACTCTCGGGCGAGGAAGCTGTAGTCTGGGGCCTGGCCACCGCCGTCGCGCCCCAATCGGAGCTTGAAGAGGCCGTCTCGAAGCTCAGCGATGACCTGCTGGCCGGTGCCCCTCTGGCCGTGCAGCTGGGCAAGCAACTCATCGACGCCGCCGCCGACGGTGCTCCGTCCCGCGTACTCGAAGCCCTGGCCGGCGGCCTCGCCGCCGCTACCGACGACCTGGCCGAGGGCGTTGCAGCCTTCCGGGAAAAGCGCGCCGCGCACTTCACCGACAACTGACACGCCATCAGCCGGACCCACACAACATTTTCTAAGGACACCCGACATGGAAACCAGGAACTACACGCTCGACGACGTCGAGCCCACCTACCGGCCGATGATCATCGACGGCGAAGACGTCCAAGCCCGCAGCGGCGAGACCTTCACCCGGCTAAGCCCGGCACACGAGATCGAGGTGACATCCTTCCCCCAAGGCGGGAAGGACGACGTCGACCGTGCCGTTGCCGCTGCACGCAGGGCCCTGGAGGGCGGCTGGCGGAAGTCCAGCGGATCCGAGCGCTCCAAACTGCTGCTGAAAGTCGCCGAACTTGTCCGCCGGGATGACGAAGAGCTGGCCTTGGCCGAAACCCTCGAAACCGGCAAGCCGATCACCCAGTCCCGCAACGAAGTCGCCGGCACCGCAGAGTTGTGGGAATACGCCGCCAGCCTGGCCCGCAATACCCAGGGCGACGCCCACAACGCCCTCGGGCCCGACACCCTGGCGCTCGTGGTCCACGAACCGATCGGCGTCGTTGGCATGATCACGCCGTGGAACTTCCCGCTGTTGATCATCAGCCAGAAGCTCCCGTTCGCCCTCGCCGCCGGAAACACCGCCGTCATCAAGCCGAGCGAAAGCACCTCCGCCACCACCGTCCTGCTGGGCCGCCTCATCCGCGAAGCCGGCTTCCCCGCAGGCGTCGTGAACATCGTCACCGGCGACCGTGTAGTGGGTTCTGCGATTGCCGAGCACCCCGGCATCGACATGGTCAGCTTCACTGGCTCAACGGGTGTCGGGAAGAGCATCGCCGCCACGGCCGGCCGGGACCTGAAGAAGGTCGAACTCGAGCTCGGCGGCAAGAACCCGCAGATCATCACGCCCAACGCCGACTTCACCGCCGCGGTGGACGCTGGCGTGTTCGGCGGCTACTTCAACGTGGGACAGTGCTGCAACTCCGGCAGCCGCCTGATCGTGCACCGTTCCCTCGCCGACGAGTTCGCCGCCGCCGTCGTCGAACGCGCACAACACATGCGGGTCGGCGATCCGCTCAAGTCCGACACCCTGGTGGGTTCCCTCGTCAACGACGCGCAGCTCGCCGTCGTCGAACGCTACGTGGCCGAAGGCCGCGAAGCCGGCGCCCACCTGCTTACCGGCGGCGGCCGGCTCGACACCGGCCTGGACGGCCGCTTCTACCAGCCCACCGTCTTCACGGACGTCACGGCGCAAATGTCCATTGCCACCGATGAGATCTTCGGGCCCGTCCTCTCCGTGCTGCCGTACGACACTCTCGAGGAGGCGATCAGCATCGCGAACTCCACCTCGTTCGGGCTGTCCGCCGGGATCTGGAGCAACGACATCAACGAGGCCCTCACGGCCGCCCGCGACTTGCGGGCCGGCACCGTCTGGGTCAACCGCTGGATGGACGGCTACCCCGAAGTACCGTTCGGCGGCTACGGCCAGAGCGGGATCGGGCGCGAACTCGGCCGCCAGGCGCTGGCCGAATTCAGCGAACTCAAGACCATCCAGCTGCAGGTCGGCACCCGCGAAACCCGCTGGGTCGACGCACCCGACGCCCCCCGCCCCTGAACCGCCCACCCGAAGGAAACCACCATGACTGCCACTGCCATTTCCGCCCCCGCCGCGGCCGCCACAGTGCTGCCCGCGATGCTGCCGCTCATGCTCCCCGTCGATTACAACGTTCCCGACGCGTTCGGGACAGCCGCGTCCAAAGCCTGGAAAACCGCTTCAGCAAAACTGGCCGGACTCATCACCGCTCACCCGGACCGTTTCCCCCTCTACACCGAAGAAGGCAGATGGGTCGTGGATGGTGAAGCCTGGACCAACTGGTGCGAAGGCTTCCTTGGCGGCCAGCTCTGGATGCTCTCCCGCCGCGCCGACGAAGCAGACCAGCTACGCTTCCGCGCCGCCGCCGAGCACTACTCGGAACTCATCGAGCACCGGAAGAGCGACGACACGGTCCACGACCTGGGCTTCCTCTTCTGGTCCACCTACCGTCGCTGGTTCGAAGCCACAGGAGACACCGCCAAGCGCGACGTCGTGGTCGAGGCGGGCCGCACCACCGCGAGCCGCTACCGGGAAGCCGGAAAGTACATGCCCAGCTTCCGGCAGCCGGACAGCCTGTTCATCGACATCATGATGAACATCCACATGGCCCTCTACGCGGCGCAGCAGACCGGCGACCAGGACATGGCCCGCAAAGCAATTGACCACTGCCTCACCACCCGCCGCTTCCTCATGCGCGGCGACGGTTCCGCTTCCCACGAAGGAATGTTCGACCTCGAGACCGGCGCCTTCCTGAAGCAGACCACCCAGCAGGGCTATTCCGACGACGGCTCCTGGGCACGCGGTCAGGCGTGGGCCCTCTACGGCTTCGGCACCGTCTACCGCTTCACCGGAGACCGCCGCTTCCTGGAAACCGCCATCGCCGCCGCCGACTTCTACATCGAAAAGACCGGCGACCGACTCGTCCCGCCCAACGATTGGGAAGAACCCCACCCCGTCCGCCCCTACGAAACCTCCGCCGCCGCCGCGGCGGCAGGCGGTTTCTGGCAGCTCGCCGGCCTGGTGCAGGACCGCACCAAGGCCCGGATCTACGCAGACTACGCGGTGAACATCCTCACCCGGTTGACCGAGGATGACTTCATGGCCACCCCGGAGGAGGACTGGGAAGGCGTGCTCAAGCACGGCAGCTACCACGAGGGCAAGGACCTGGGCGTCGACGAATCCGTCATGTGGGGCGACTACTGGTTCCTGGACACCGTCGACCAGATCCAGCAGTTCCACGAGGCACAAGGGAACCGGTGACCACGATGTCCTGGGAAACCATCGACGAGGCACCTCGTCCAGGGACGCCGTTGGAACCGGCGTCCCCGGACGAGGTGGTCCGTACCGACATCGCCATCATCGGATCCGGCATGGGCGGCGGCACCATGGCCTACGCCCTGAAGGACTCCGGTGCCAAGGTCCTGCTGATCGAACGCGGCCACCGCCTGCCGGCCGAACCGGAAAACTCCGACCTGGACGAGGTCTATCTCAAGGGCCGCTACAAGAACGCCGACACCTGGTTCAACGGCCGCACCGGCGAATCCTTCAAACCCGGCGTCTACTACTGGGTAGGAGGCAACACGAAGGTCTACGGCGCCTGCCTGCCCAGGTTCCGGGCCAGCGACTTCGAAGAAACCCAGCATGCAGAGGGGGTGTCCCCGGCCTGGCCTTTCAGCTACGCGGACCTCGAACCGTATTACACCCAGGCCGAAAAGCTTTTCCAGGTCCGGGGCCAGATCGGCGAGGACCCCACTGAGCCCCCGCACTCCGAGGCCTACCCATATCCCGCGCTGGACCACGAACCCGCGATCCAGGACCTGGCGGAATCGTTGCGGAGCCAGGGGCTCCACCCCTTCAGGATGGCCAACGGGCTCGACGCCGACACCCCGGAGAAGCGGGCTTTGTGCGCCACGAGCGACGGTGCGCCCAATGAAGCGGGACTGAAGTCCGACGCCGAGAAGATCGCCATCAACCCCGCACTCGAGGCCGGCAACACCACGCTGATGACCGACACCGAAGTCATCCGCCTCATCCCGGGACCGGACGGCCGGACCATCGTCGCCGCTTTGGCGAGGTGCGATGACCGGATCATCCGTATCGAAGCCGATAAGTTCATCCTCGCCGCCGGTGCAGTGAACTCCGCTGCCCTGCTGCTGCGCTCAGCCACCAAGGAACACCCCCACGGCCTGGCCAACTCCTCAGGGCTGGTCGGACGGAACTACATGGTGCACAACAGCACGTTCTTCATCGGCATCAACCCGTTCAAAATCAATCGGACCCGCTGGCAGAAAACCCTCGGGCTCAACGACTGGTACGAAGCCGGCCCCACCAACCCGTACCCACTGGGAAACCTGCAGATGCTCGGGAAACTGCGGGCAAGCATGCTCAAGATGGCCCGGGCGTGGGCGCCCACCCCGATCTTGAAGGCGATCTCGGACCGCAGCATCGACATCTACCTCACCACCGAAGACCTGCCCCGTCGAAGCAACGGCGTCAGCATCGTCAACGGCAAAATCCACATCTGGTGGGTACCAAACAACCTCGAGCCGCATGCAGAATTGGTGCGGCGTGTCAGGAGGGCCGTCCGCAAAGCCGGCTACCCGGTGATCTTCACCCAACGCATGGGCATCGAGACCAACTCCCACCAATGCGGCACAGCCGTCGCCGGCCATGACCCGGACAGCAGCGTCCTCAACCCGGGCTGCCGGACCCACGACCTGGACAACCTCTGGATCGTCGACAGCTCCTTCTTCCCGTCCTCGGCTGCGTTGAACCCGGCCCTGACCATCGCCGCCAACGCCCTCCGTGTCGCGGCCGGCATCTTAGGCGAGAACACACAGCGAACCGTGCACGTTCGGCAGCAAAGAAAAAGCTCGACTCGTCGCTGAGCTGTTCCGAGGTCGCGGGTTGGTACAGTCGATAGGCGGGCAGCACCGCTCCCGCCTATCGACCCACCGGCAGGAATACGGCATGGCCCCGCGCATCACCCTCGAAGAAGTCAGCAAAGCCGCCGGCGTCTCGAAATCAACCGCGTCCCTGGTTGTCCGGGGCAGCTCCCGTATTCCTGAAAGCACGGCGGTCAAAGTACGCGATGCCATGGCCCAACTCGGATACGTCTACAACCGACAAGCGGCCAACCTCCGGGAAAGCCGTTCCATGACGATCGGCCTCGTGGTCACCGAGATCGTCAACCCCTACTTCGCCGAAGTAGCGATGGCGGTCGACGAGATCACGCACGAAGCCGGCTACACCATCTTCATTGGGTACAGCCGCGACCTAGCCGAACGCCAGCACGAAATCATCGCATCCATGATCGAGCGCCAGGTCGACGGACTGCTCCTGCTCCCGGCCCCCGACACCGACCCCGAAAAACTCGCGAAGCAAGTCAACGCGGCCAACGTGCCGGTGGTGCTGCTCGCGCGCCGCTTCCCAGGTTTCGACTACGTAGGCAGCGAGAACGTCAAGGGAGCCGGAATGCTGGCAGACCACCTCACCGCCTTGGGCTGCAAAACCGTCGCGTTGCTCGGCGGCCGTCCGGCACCATCGCTTCTCGAAAGGGAGGAAGGCCTCCGGGTTTCCCTAGAAAAGGCCGGGCGCGAACTATGGAGTGTCGACGAGTTCCGAAGCGCCATCACCCCCGAAGGCGGCGCATCCGCCGTCGGGCATCTTTTTGACCTGGGCAGGCTTCCCGATGCGGTGGTGGCGTACAACGACATCGTCGCCCAAGGCGTGTACGACGAAATGCGCCGCCGCGGCCTCGAACCCGGCCGCGACATCGCCGTGGCATCGTTTGACGATACACGCATCGCCGCCAGCCAGGTCCCGCCCATGACGTCAGTGGCAGGATTCCCGCAAGAGATCGGCACCAAAGGCACCGAAATGCTGATGAATCGACTCGCCGACGGCAACGATGACATCCCGACCCAATTGAGCCTCATCCAGCCGCAACTCAGGATCCGGTCATCCACTGCGACCTGGCGCCCCCGTACCTAGGCACACCGGACCCGCGTCGCTGCGAGGACGCAAGCCACTCCAATAGAGAGGAAACACGCAATCATGATCCACGACGCGACCCTTACATCCGAGCCGGAATTCGACCCGGATTCCCGTGACGAACAGCCCGAAGCGGCGCTTCGGGCCATGATCGAACGGCTCGAAAACGAAATCAGCGCCCTACACCTGAAGAGCTTCAACCAGGCCGACGCCCTGGCCCTGGGTCTATTGCTGGTGGACCTCGCTACACGGCGGAACCTCCCCGTTGCCATCGACATCCGTCGAAACGAGCACGTACTCTTCCACGCGTCCCTCCCCGGAGCGACGCCGGACAACGAGATTTGGGTCCAGAGAAAGAGCAGAACTACCGAGCGGTACGCCGAACCATCACTCCTGGTTGCACTCAAGGGCAGGCTCGGCGGAGGAACCTTGGAAGACAAGGGATGGTTCGATCAGGAACGATATGCCTCCGCCGGCGGATCCGTCCCGATATTCGTCGAAGGCACCGGCCACGTAGCCACCGCCACAGTCTCCGGGCTCCCACAAAAAGCCGACCACGACCTTGTCGTCGAGGCACTGACCACATTCCGCAACCGCAGCACAGACTGAGAGGGCACCATCGGATTCGCAAGCCTCTGGCGTTTCCCATGCTGAGCTGCGGGCTGAACTCCTAGTCCTGGTTGAAGGCGGCGTCGAAGCTGGTTTGCGACGGCGGGAAGTCGAACTTTTTGAGGTTGGCGAGGGCTTCGGGGGCGCCGTGGAGGCG
>NZ_JBFBLA010000021.1:0-93667 GCF_040702485.1 Arthrobacter sp. NPDC080031 | reverse complement strand
GTCGCCGCGAAACTCAACCGCCGGCCACGGCCCACCCTCAACCTACAAACCCCAGCCAACCGGCTCAACCAGCTGCTGCAGGCAGCCTAAACCCCCTGCGTTGCTACGACCAGTTGACTTTGCCGCGCTTTAACGACAACAAATGCGAGCTAGTTGGGGTGCGCAGTGTCAGGGTCGCATCCGCGTGCTGCTGAGCCTGAAGCTCGCGGTGCCTCCCGCGCTGAAGGCGGCCGCACCCGTGTTGCCCCATTGAGGGAAGAAGATGTCCGAGATGACCGTCGATCCGTCTTGTGTGAAGACCTCGACGGACGAGGAATCCAGAAGGATGCGGAGGCGGACCTTGCCGTCCTTCATGGGCACGGAAGCCTGGTGGTAGGGGCTGAATTTCGGCGAGAAGTTGGAGGTTCCGGCCGCGGAACGGTCCACTTTCAGGGTCTGGCTTACGCGGTTGTACGAGATGCGGAGGCCTGCTTTCCCGTCTTTCGAACCCCGTAACACCAATCCGGCGTCTGCTGAGCCCGCAACGTCCATTTCGGCGTCGATCAGCTGGGTTCGGGATCCAAAGTCGCTGCCGAGGGACTCCGTGGAGTCAGTGACGGTGAGGTTTTCGCCATGTACTTCACTGGTCTTTGCGTCCGTGAGCGCATCCGCGGCAGCCTGGGCGATGGTCGAATGGAGCTCGAAGCGGCTTCCCGTGGCTACGAGGCTGAGTTGGCGGGGAATGGCCATGGATCCGCGCCACGGGGTGCTCGGTACGGACTGGGCATAGTCCCAATTCCCCATCCAGCCAAGCAGTACCGGCTTTTCACCGGGAGCCGCGCTGATGGTGTTGGCAGCGTAGAAGTCCGCTCCGTGGTCCAGCCATTGCGATTCCGTCAGCGGGTCGCCCGGCTTTGCCGCGTTTTCTGCCGTGAACCGGGTGCCGTCGAAATCGCCCACGAAGTACTGCATGCCGGAGCCTCCCGCGATGCCGCCGGGGTTGATGCTCAGGATAAGGACCCACTTCTTCAGTCCGGTGCCGTCGTCGACGTCCATCTGGAGCAGCTCGGGAACTTCCCAGAGACCGCCTTGAGCGCCTACTCCGGAGAAGTCGCTGAGGAAGTTCCAGTGCAGCAGGTCCGTGGATTTGAAGAGTTTCACCACGTGGGCGTCAGCTACGACGGTGGTCATGACCCAGTATTTGCCGGGCTCGTACCAGGTGATCTTGGGGTCCCGGAAGTTGTTCGACGCCGGCTGCAGGCTGAGCACGGGATTGCCTTTGTACTTGGTCCAGGACGTCCCGTGGTCCAGGCTGTAGGCCACGGACTGGGCCTGGCTGCCCTTGGGCAGAGCCCCGCCGTCGCCGTATGAGCTCGTGTAGAGGGCTATCAGCGGTGGGTTCTCAGCGGTGCCCAGGCCGGAGGCGTTGCTGGTGTCCGGAACGATGGCGCCGGAAAAGATTTCCTCGCTGGCGGAGCCTTCAATGGCTACCGGCTGTTGGGTCCAGTGCACCAGATCGGTGCTGGTCGAGTGGCCCCACGACATATCTCCCCAGAAGTTGCCGCGCGGATTGTGTTGGTAGAACGCGTGGTAGGTGCCGTTTTCGTAGACAAGCCCGTTGGGATCATTGATCCAGTTTTGGGATGACGTCAGATGCGCGGCGGGCCGCCACGGGTCCGATTCGGACGGCGCCGGGGCAGAAGTTCCGGCAGCGGACGGCGGGTTCGCCGCGGACGGCGAGGAGTCCGGCGTCGGGGTGCAGGAGCTCGCGAAGATTGCCAGGACGACGGCGACGACGGCGAGTACCGCCTTGCGGGCGGTCCGGAACGGGTGTTGGGGAGAGTAGAGCATGGGACTTCCTGTGTGTGGCGCGGGGCGCCCGGGGTGAGCCGGACGCCCCATGTTGCCGGGCAGGCAGCAGATCCCCTGCCTGCCCGGCTGGTTTTGGCGGTGGCCTACTTGTAGAGGCCTTCCCCTCCGACGCGGACGTTGGTGGGGAGGTAGCCGAACGGGCCGAGGCCGTTCTTGCCGAAGCTGCGGTCCACCTGGGTGATGCCTCCGGCGAAGTTGATCTTTACCGTGGGGGAGAGGGACCCTCCTCGGACTCCGTCGACGTTGTCGATGAATGACTGCACCAGGCCGCCCGGCTGCACGTAGTGCGAGTAGGCCTGGAACTGACGGCCGTTCTGCTGCGCCGACTGGTTGCCGCTCGGGTTGTTCGCCGGCAGGTTCAAGTCGGTCGGCGAGCCGAGTGCGAGGCCCGAGTTGTTCACGGGCTGGAAGTCGGAACGGACACCGTTGCCGACGAAGCCGTAGACGCCGTCGGGACCGCGCATGCCATCGGCGTAGGTGAACTGGTGGCTGATGGTGAACAGGTAGTACTTGTTCTGGCCGTTTTCGTTCTGGATGAAGATCTGCGGGCGCTCGGTCTGGTCGTTGACGCAGTTGGCGGACAGGATCGGCGGCAGGAAGTGCCACTGGGTCAAGTCCTTGTTGTCTGCCACAGCCAGGCCGACGCTCGCGGTCTGGAACCACGAGCCGGTGGTGGTGTTCACCGTATTGGTGTTTTCGGCATGCGGATCGCCGGGACGGTAGCCAAGGTCAGCATCCGTGCACTTGTAGGCGCCGCGGTTTCCGGCAGTGTTGCCTTCGAAGACCATGAAGGTCTGGCCCGGGTGGGCCGGGTCTTCGAAAGTGTACGGGTCGCGGAAGGCGAAGCCGGCGTTCTGGGCCTTGTTCTGGTAGAGCTTTCCGTCCGGTTCGAGCAGCTTGGTGTGCTGGAAGCCGTCGAAGGTCACGCCGTTCTTGTCGGCGTGGATGTTTCCGAGGGCTTTGGCGATGACCGCGTCCGGAGCGATCCCGCCGCCGCCCGCGTTGCGCTCGGCCCGGTCATAGAACGTAGTGGCCGTGTAGAACACGTTCACGTGGTCGCCCTGCATCAGGCGCGTTGAGCCGGACCATTCGGTGTTGCCGATGGAGGTGTTGTCCAGGAACAGGTGTCCGCCGTAGTTCCATTTGTCCTTGGCGGGGTCGGCGTTGGTCTTGCGGAAGAAGTAGCCGATCCGGGCGTTCCAGTGGCGCTGGTCGAAGCCGTAGCCCGCGTGCCGGTCCGCGACGAGGGAGAAGATCACGTCCCAGCCCTTGTAGCTGATTTGGTTGGCGTTCTGGTCGGTCAGGGACCATGTGTCCCAGACCCAGACGTCGTCGTTCATGGCCGGGAAGTCTTTGGGGATCTCCGGCATGGTCACGTTGGGGCTCATGGAGTTCACGCCCGGAGCCACGTTCGGGTTGCTCTGGGCCATGATCTGCTTGGCATCCGCCCGCGTCCACTTGGACGTGAAGTTTGCTGCGGGATCAAAGGCCTCTTGCGTGTGGACCGTCGGCAGCGGGAATCCCGGCGTGGGGGCCGGCATCGTGGTGGCCGGTTTGTCGGCAGGCAAGTTTGCCTGGGCAGCCGGGGACGCCATGAGCACCGTGGCGGCCACGCTGGCAGCGGCCGCGAAAGCGGCTGCCGACCGCAGACGGCGGCGTGGCCTGTCGGGGTTTGAGTGAGATTTCATGCTTGCTCTTCTCGCGGAGGTTGGACTACGGGGAGTGGGCACAAGCCCTTGTCCGAACTCCGGCGTTCCCGGTAACACCGATGGCGTTGTCAGGAACGCCATCGTCTCGGGCGGAGGGGTTTCCTGGGAAGCCCCGTCCTTCGGTCCTGACACGTCGACTTGCCGGGACCGTTCAAAGCTTGACGCGCGCTGAATGCGGCTGCAACTCGTGTTTCAAGCGGGCTGGGAGGCCAGCGCCCACATGTCAGACATATATGCGCAAGCGCTTACATTTTTACACCGCGCGCGTGCCATGGAAACCGGGCGGGGTCAAATATTTCTGAATAAATCTGATTTATTCGAAAAGTTCACACGCCATTAACACTGGGTCGAATTGACTTGACAGGAGTCGGAAAATTGCCGTGACGACGCCTGTCGTGTACTGCGTGCTGCGTGCCGCGGGTCCGTTCGATGAGGGCTGAGTGAACTGGTGGTGAGTGGGAGCGCGAACTGCCCGCGCCGGGGCCGGCGCGGGCAGTTCGGGTGTTCGTGGATCTGGCTATTTGGCCTTCGGGGAGCGGGTTCGCACCAAGGCGGTGATTCCCGCGACCAGTCCGATGAGGCCGGCGGCCAGGCCGAACCAGCCAGCCGTGGATCCGGCGTCACTGGAGGTGGTCGATGCCGCAGCTGACGGAGCCGGTGTCACGGACGGTGAGGATGTGGGAGCCGCGGATGCGGCGGCGTCACTGGCAGTCGTCACGAACGAGGGAGCCGGGTGCTCCGGTTCGGGCTGTCCCTGAACGGTTTTCTCGTCCCACTTCACCACGGTGCCGTCCGTGTAGGTCTGGGTTGCCGGCAGAGTGATGGTGGTGCCGGCGTCGGGCAGGACGCCCACTGAGATCGAGAACGCCTGGTATTCGTTCTGTCCGATCTGGTGCGCGGCGTCGGCCGTCCACACCACGGATGTGACAGCCTTTGTCACCGTTGCGCCCGCGACCGTGACGGGCTTGGGCAGGGTGGTCGTGACGAGTTCGGCCTTCCAGCCCTCGACCGGTTTCACCGACACCGAGTTGAAGGGCGTGTCGGCGGGCAGGGACACTTCGAGTTTGTCGGTCTTGGCGGTCGGGGACTCGTTGGGGACGTTGAAGGTCAGGTGCGTGTAGCCGCCCGCTGCGGGGTCGTCGGGATTGACGTTGACGTGTGCGGAGGCGGCTGAGGCGCCGAAGGCGAGCAGCCCGGCGGCAAGTGTGGCGGCAGTAGCCGTCTTGAGGGTACGGCGGCGGGAGGTTTTCATGGCAATGATGCCCTTTCACAAAGGAGAACGGTTGGGGACCGGGGCGGACGTAGGTCCGGGCCGGTGAAGGCAGCGATCTGCCGCCTGTCCCTGCCCGTAGGTGAAAGGGGAGAGTCTTAGGCGGCGGACACCAGGGCCGGCGGACCGCGCCGGGAGGGAAGCCGAAGGCCGGGAAGGGAGCAGGGACGCACAGCCGGCGCCGCGCAGGGAGCGGGCGTGCGGAGCGGCTGGATCGCAGTTGGAGCGGGCAACTGGACCAACGGGCGCAGCCACGCTGCCAGCGCCCATAGTGCTTGTTCGCCCCGTGCGAGCACCAGTGCCGTGCCTAAGGTTGCGACCAGGTGAGCCGCGAGCATTTGCCAGTCGCTTGCCGCGGCGTGGGTTGAGGCAACGGCGCTTATAGTGTCCGGGGCTGGCACCAAGGGAACATGTCCGGCATGCCCGGGCTGCAGCGGCGCCGCCGCGGAAGCCCCGGACAGCGCACAGAACGCCCAGTGAAGGCAGAGTTGCCCGGTTCCCAGTAGGCCCGCGAGGACCGGCAATGAAAGGCGGATGCGGGTCAGTACGGCGACCGGAAGGATTGTCAGGGCACCGAGCGCGGTCAAAATGACTGGCATCGGCAAGTTACCGCCACCGGCCAAGTGCCCACCGGCGGCCAAGCCAAGGATGATTGAACCGATGAGGGCCGTCCGCATGAACCGGAAAGGAGCGGATGTCGTCATCGGCAGGCCTTTCCGGTTGAAGCGCAGTGGTGGAGAATCACTCAAATTCTACTGGCCCGCGACGCCGGATTTCCCAAGCAGTCCAGGTAGCGATGCCAGACACATCCCTAGAGTTCGACGGGGAGTCGCCGGGCTCGATCTGGACCAGACTATAAACTCAGTGTATAGATGGAGTGTGAACAACTCCCTCACCCTGTTGGGTCTGCTCAGCCGTCAGCCGAGCTATGGTTACGACCTCAAGCATTCCTATGACCGCTACTTCGGGGCCGGGAAGCCCTTGGCTTTCGGGCAGGTGTATTCGACTTTGGCCCGGATGATCCGTGACGAGCTGATCCGCGCCGTGGGCGAAGAGGCCGGCGGCGGTCCGGATCGTAAGAAGTACGAGATCACGGTTGCCGGCCAAGACAAGGTGCGCGAGTGGCTGTTCACTCCCGACGTGCCATCAGAGTTCCTGCAAAGCAACCTCTTCGCGAAGACCGTGATTGCCTTGCTGATCGACGACGACGCCGACCGGCTGCTCGACGTCCAGCGCGGCGAGCACATGGCGCGTATGCGTGAGCTCACCAGGCTGAAGCAGGATGCCGAGCTGCTCCAAGTGTTGATGTGCGACCACGGGCTGTTTCACATTGAAGCCGATTTGCGGTGGATCGAGCTCACCAGTGCTCGCCTAGCCCGCCTGAAAAAGGAGCTTCAGAACGCATGAATGCTTTGTCCAGCCACCCAGTGGTCCTGAGCGCACGCTCGCTTCATCAGTCCTTCGGCCAGACCCAAGCCCTTCGCGGAATCGACCTCGAGGTCCGCTCGGGTGAGGTATTGGCAGTCATGGGTCCATCCGGTTCCGGCAAGTCCACGCTGCTGCATTGCCTCGCGGGGGTCATGGTCCCGGACTCCGGATCAGTGGTTTACAGTTCACCCGGTGCGCAATTGCCCGTGGAGATTAGTGCCCTGAATGAACCGATGCGGTCGAGACTGCGGCTGACAGACTTCGGCTTCGTCTTTCAATTCGGCCAATTGCTTCCGGAGCTCACAGCGGTGGATAACGTCAGCATTCCGCTGCTTCTCGGTGGAACCAAACGCCCGGAGGCCATGCGCCGTTCGGCAGAATGGCTGGACCGCTTGGGACTGGACGGGATGGGGGAGAAACTGCCCGGTGAACTCTCAGGAGGCCAAGCCCAACGGGTTGCCGTCGCACGTGCCATGGTCACTTCCCCTGCCGTGTTATTCGCCGACGAACCTACCGGGTCTCTCGACTCGCTGGCCTCTGAGAACGTGCTGACGCTCATGCTTGAACTTGTCAGGGAGATCGGCACCACGGTGGTCATGATCACCCACGATGCGCGCACGGCTGCATATGCGGACAGGGAGGTCGTTGTGCGCGACGGCATGATCGGCGCAGGCTACCGGGGGGCTTCGTGAATCCGGGCTTGCTGAAACTAGCTGTGGTTGGCAGTAGGTCCTCCTACGGCCGGCTGATGGGAATCATGGGTGGGGTGGCCGTCGGAGTGTGCCTGCTGCTGTTGCTCTGGGGTGGTGCCAACGGACTGAACCACCGTGACGAGCGTGGTGCCTGGCTGCGTGAAACGGGCGGCTCCTCCATGGCCACCCCCGTGGCTGCGGAAGGGGGCGGCGCTACAGAACCGGTAACGCCTGCACCGTTGACGTCGAATACGGCGCTCATGAGGGCAAATCCGGTGGAAGTTTTCCGGGACCAACTGATCAACCGCCGCGACTTCGCTGTCTCGCCAACGACAACCGTGAAGCTTCCCGGCGTTGAACACGCTCCGGGTCCAGGTGAGTACTATGCGTCGCCTGCACTCCAGCGCCTGATCGAGGCCACCCCCAGGAATCAGTTGGGGGACAGGTTCGGGCAGTTCGTCGGTTTCATCGACGATTCTGCGCTACCGGGGCCGGATTCCCTGATTGTCATCACAGGTGCCACGGAAACCGAGCTTCGACAGAGCGGAGCAGCGACTCTGGTTTCCGGGTTCACGTCCAACCCGTATGGCGAGAACGCCAGCGCATACATGACCGTGCTGCTCATCGGGGCAATTGCGGTGTTCTTTCCCGTGCTGTTGTTGATCCGTATCGCTACCGCCTTGGGCGCGGCTGAGCGCCGGGAACGCTTCGCCACCCTGCGACTGATCGGAGCTTCCCCTCAGGTGGTTTCCTGGATCGCCGCCATCGAAACCGCTATCCCAAGCCTGGCGGGGGCAATGCTAGGCATCGTGCTCGCTGTCTTCCTGACGCCGGCCGCGGCCCAGGTCTCGGTCAACGGGACCAGGATGTTCGAAGGTGACCTTGCCACCAAGGGTGCCATGGCCGCCGTCGTCGTTATCCTGGTGGTTGTGGCCGCAACCCTGGTGGCGGGATACAGCACTGCCCGGGCAGGAATTGGCCCCTTGGGAGCGGCCCGGATGGTGCATGAGAAGGCGCCTGGGAAACGGCGGCTTGTGCCACTGTTGGCCGGACTGCTTGCCATGATCATGGAAGTTGTCATCACCCGAACCGGGAAATTTCGCACTCCATGGCTTGAAATGCCGCTGCTCGTAGGAGGCTTCGCGCTCATCCTGATTGGCATTGTGATCGTCGGACCATGGCTGACCCTGCATGCGAGCCGGCTAGGACTGCACTTCGCGCGCAGCGCGTCCGCCGTCATTGCCGCGAGCCGGATCCGCGGGACTCCCGTGGCGACGTTCCGGTCCGTCGCCGGGTTGGTCGTTGCCGTGTTCGTGGTCTCAGTCTTCGCCGGTGCATCCAGCATCATCCAGACAGAAGCCGGGCCCGCCGCCCGTCCAGGCCTCATTCAGCCCACAAGCCTTCATGCGACCATTGGCGCTGGACAGGCGCGTGCCGAGGTGGCACAAGTCGCCGACCGAGCCAAGGAGCTCCCCGGGATCCACAGTGCCACCATCGCCTACGCCCACTCTGCCATCGCCAAGGGAGGCGGCCCCGACCTGTACATTCAAGCTGGTGACGCTCCCGCCCTGGGATTTGAAAACATTCCTCAGGCCGACGTCCTGTCCCTGGACCTGTCATTCCTTTACCCATGGACAGCGCAACCGCTGACGCTGACTCCTGCGCCGGTCGATCGACTTTCCGCACTCGTGCCTGCGGTGATGGTGGTCGGGACCGATGGGACGCCTGAGGCCATGGACCGAGCCAGGACTCTTCTGAACGGTTCGGGCATCACGGCGCACCCCGCTTCCTCCGTCATGGACACCCAACTGCAGAGTCACACGCGTCTGATCCAGGGCCTCGCGGTACTCGCTTACCTCGGCATGTTTGTGGCCATCGCGATTGCCGGGATGTCCTTAGCAGTCGCCACCGCATCAGCGGTCTTGGACAGGAAAAGGGTCCTCGGCCTCATGCGATTGATGGGGATGCCGGTGTCAGTCCTGCGCCGGATCACCGTCCGTGAGGCTGCAGTGCCGCTCGTGACCGTGTTGTTCCTCTCAATCGGGCTCGGATTTTTCGTCGCTTGGTTAATGGTCACCGGCATCAACGATACGTACAGGGTGACCTGGCCCGCGCCCGACTACTTCGCCGCCCTGGGCCTGAGCCTGCTGCTGGCCCTCGTCGCAGTGACAGCAACATTCAGGGTCATCAGGGCACATACCGCGATATCCGCAACGCGCTTCGAATGAGGCAATCAACGAACTAACGCCGTCGAGCAGAATTTCTGCCCGACGGCGTTCGGCGTTAGTCCCGCTGCCCTGGCCCTACCCGCGGTTCGTTCATCAAAGCTTGGCGATGATGTCCGCGAGGAGGCGCGAAATGCGTGCGCCCGCCGTCTGGCCTGCCTCGATGACTTCCTGGTGGCTCAGCGGCACCGGGCTGATCCCTGCGGCCAGGTTGGTCACCAGGGAGATGCCGAAGACCTCCATCCCTGCGTGCCGGCCAGCGATGGCTTCCAAGGCGGTGGACATGCCCACCAAATCCGCGCCGATTCGCTTGGCGTATTGGACTTCCGCCGGAGTCTCGTAGTGCGGACCGGTGAACTGGGCGTAGACGCCTTCGTCGAGCGTGGGATCCACTTCGCGGGCCAGGCCGCGGATGCGGGAGGAGTACAGGTCCGTGAGGTCGACGAAGGTGGCGCCTTCCAGGGGTGAAGCCGCCGTGAGGTTGATGTGGTCACTGATCAGCACGGGAGTGCCGGGGGTCCAGGCTTCGTTCAGGCCGCCGCAGCCGTTGGTCACCACCAGGGTCTTGCATCCCGCGGCCGCGGCCGTGCGCACGCCGTGGACCACTGCGCGAACGCCTTTGCCTTCGTAGTAGTGGGTACGCGCGCCGAGGACAAGGGCCCGCTTGCCTTCCGTCGTCAGGACCGAGCGGATGGTGCCCACATGCCCTTCAACGGCAGGAGCGTGGAAGCCGGGAACTTCCGACGCAGTGAGCGTCGCCGTCGTTTCGCCTATGAGATCCGCCGCCGCGCCCCAGCCTGAGCCGAGCACGAGCGCGACGTCGTGGGATTCGACGCCGGTCTCCGCCGCGATGTAGTCGGCCGCAGCTTTGGCGGCCTCGAATGGGTCTGTGTTCATCAGCTCTGTGTTACTCACTGGTACAAACTACAGTGCCGCGCGCGCTGTTGAACAGGGCGCTGGTGGGGACGGCAAAGGGCCTCCGGGGGTTCTCAGGTGGGGCTTAGTGGCAGGCCAGCCGGCATTAAGTGAGAATTGAACATTGTGACCATGCATCCTGACTTCAGCTCACCACGAATCGCGATCCTGGGCGGAGGTCCAGGCGGATATGAAGCGGCCATGGTCGCAGCGCACCTGGGAGCGCGGGTAACCCTCATCGAGCGCGCCGGGCTCGGCGGCTCAGCCGTCCTCACCGACGTCGTACCTTCCAAAACCCTGATAGCGACGGCGGATCTCATGACCCGCGTCGGCGAGGCGGGGGAGCTGGGAGTCAAGTTCGCCGTCGACGGCAGCGATGTGGCGCCGGGCATGCGCGCCGATCTGGGCCACATCAATGACCGGGTGATGCACCTCGCGCGGGAGCAGTCGGACGACATCCGGGTGGGCCTTGAGCACCTTGGCGTGGAGATCCTCATGGGCTCCGGAAAGCTCCTGGACAACCACACCATCGAGGTCATCACCTCGGACGGCATCAAGACGATCACCGCCGACGCCATCCTTCTCTCCGTCGGCGCCCACCCCCGCGAACTGCCCACGGCAAAGCCCGACGGTGAGCGCATCCTGAACTGGGCACAGATCTACAACCTCGAGGAACTTCCGGAAGACCTGATCGTCGTCGGTTCCGGCGTTACCGGAGCCGAGTTCGCTTCGGCCTACAACGGCCTTGGCTCAAACGTCACCCTCATTTCGAGCCGAGACCAAGTGCTGCCCGGTTCGGACACGGACGCCGCCCAGGTCCTTGAAGGTGTCTTCAAGCGCCGCGGCGTGCGCGTTTTGTCCCGCTCACGCGCGGAGGCGGTTGAAAGGACCGACGCCGGCGTGAAGGTGACGCTCGGTGACGGTTCGGTGGTGACCGGAAGCCACTGCCTCGTGTGCGTTGGCTCCATCCCGAACACGGCCGGAATCGGGTTGGAAGAGGCGGGTGTGGCTGTCACTGAGTCCGGCCACATCAAGGTGGACGGGGTCTCCCGCACCACCGCGCCGAACATCTATGCCGCTGGCGACTGCACCGGGATCCTGGCCCTCGCTTCGGTCGCGGCCATGCAGGGCCGCATTGCCGTTGCGCACTTCCTGGGCGATGCCGTCATGCCGATCAAGCTCCACCAAGTGGCCTCCAACATCTTCACTTCACCGGAAATCGCCTCCGTGGGCGTCTCCGAGGCTGACCTTGAGTCGGGCAAATACCAGGGTGACGTGGTCATGCTGTCCCTGCTGAGCAACGCCCGCGCCAAGATGCGCAACACCAAGGATGGCTTCGTCAAGATCATCGCGCGGAAGGGTTCAGGCACGGTGATCGGCGGCGTCGTCGTCGGACCGAACGCCTCCGAACTCATCTACCCGATTGCCGTTGCCGTGAAACAGAAACTGCACGTCGACGACCTCGCGAGCACCTTTACGGTGTACCCGTCGCTGACCGGATCCATCTCGGAAGCGGCGCGACGGCTGCACGTTCATATGTAGGGCATGGCTCTGGTTGGCTAACGCCCTAGAACCTCGCTCAGCCTGTCGAGCGATTCCGGATGCGCGGCGATTTCCACCGCGCCTTCGTCCGTCAACACGGTCATTGCCTCGATTCCATAGACCTGGATGTACTTACGGTCCTTGCGGCTGACCTTTCGGCGCCCCGGTAGTAGATCCTGGACCTTGATCGTCGTCGCCCGTCCGGACGGCTCCAGGGTGTCGTACACCGCGGGCTGGAAATGGATAGACCCGGCGCTGGGCGTCGCGATCCCTTGGTTCCAGAGGCTGCTGAGAGAACCTGTCCGGGAGTCCGGATAGCGGATGTAGGCCATGATTTGGCCGTCTTCTTTGAGGCGGGCTCTGGCCTTACGTCTTTGCCGGATTCCGAACACTGCAAAAAGCCAGTAGCCCAATGTCCACACAATGGCGGTGACAACCGAGTCCGCTAGGCCGCGCCGTCCAACCGCCATCCAGACAGCAGTGGCAAACACAAAGAAGAGAATATAGCCGACGGCCATGGCGAGATGGGGGTGCTGCCGGACCCATTTTTTCATGGGGCAATACTAGGTAAGCTTTCGCGATCGGCGGCGAGGCCGAAGTGTCGGTCGGTGAATCGAGCAGTTTGAGGATCACGCGCCACTGACGACGGTGCGAAATCTGTAACTGGACTTAGTCCCGGTAGATTTCCCGGCGGTGACCGGCCTGAACGACGACGATCACGAGTCGGCCGTCGTCGATCCGGTAGAGCACTCGATAATCTCCCGTTCGGACCCGCCACTCGACCCGCCCTGCCAGCTTCTTGGCGCCAGGCGGCCGCGGTGTCTCAGCCAGCAACTCGATGGCGGCTTGGACCCGGCGGCGGCCCTCGGGGGGAAGCTTGCGCAGCTGCCGAAGGGCCGCTGGCAGGACCGTGATGTTGTAGCTCAAGTCAGGCCCAGATCGCGCTTGACGTCCTCCCAGGGGATCGGCGTCTGTCCAGTCTGTTCCATTTCTTCCCATGCCAAGTCGACGGCCCGGATGTCTTCTAGTTCTTCCGCGGCTTCGCGAAGACGCTCCAGCTCGGCGGAATCGATTACTGCCGCGACCCGAATTCCGCGGCGCGTGAGGAATACCGGTTCGCGCTCGCGGTGTGCCGTGTCCACAATGGTTGCCAGATGATTCCTGGCTTCGGTGATGGCTATATCGGTCATGCACTCGATGGTACGGTAAAATGCGGCAAAATGTACGGAACGTACAAGACTGCTGATAACGGCTGTACGTTCCCGATCGGGGTCGGGCTATTTTGTCAGTGCCTCCTGGCAGAGTATTGCCATGGAAGCGATCGGACACCTCACTACCCGCCAGGGCGCCACGCCCGGCGGCGGGTTCGTCGTCTTCCATAAGGCGCGCGAGCCGCGGATCGTGACGGCGGCCCGTCCGGCGGCGGGTCCGGCGACGGTTCAAATGCCGGGGATGCGCCGGCTCGCTCTGTTGAATCCGCCCGAGGATCCAGCCGGGGATCGCGGGGTTGATCGCGCTGGTCCACAGCGGGTTCTGGAGAGTGCTCTTACGGCATTGCGCTCCCTGGCGCGGACGGCGGTCGATGACATCGGGCCGCTGGGGTTGCCGGATTCCGCGGCGTTTGCCTCCGGCGTGGAGGAGCTCTCCCGCACCCTGGACTACTTGCAGCTCGTCGCCGCGGGGCAGTTGCACCAGGTGCGGCAGCAGGAGCCGGTCGCCGGGACTGGCTGGACGACAGGCTGGGGAGCCGAAACGCGGGCGGACGGCTCCAACGATGGTCCCGGCAGCCCCGAAATTGAAGGCGGAGCAGCCGAAACCAGTGCCGACGTCGGGAACGGCAGTCTCGCCGCGACGTCCGCCGTCGCCGGGTTCCGGGAGTTCCGGAACACGGGCGAACACCTGCGCTCTCTCTTGCGGATCAGCGCGGCCGAGGCGCGCCGCCGTCTTGCTTTGGCGGAGGATCTGCTGCCGGGACGCTCCCTGACGGGGCAGCGGATCCCGCCGCGGTATGGGGAAGTGGCCGCGGCCCTGGCCTGCGGGAGCATCGCGTCCCGGCCTGCCACCACGATTACGATGGCACTCGAACGCGTCCGGCCTCTGTGCAGCTCCGAGACAGCCGCGGACATGGAACACGCGTTGACCATGACGGCGGCCGAAAACGACGCCGATTTCCTCGCCAGGATCGCGCGCCGCTGGACCGACGCCGTTGACCAGGACGGTGCCGAGCCCAGCGAGGAAGCCTTACGCCACCTCCAGGGCGCTTTCCTCCGGAAACCCAAACACGGGCTGCAGCATCTTGAAATCTTCGCCACCCAGGACCAATACGAGCACCTGCTCACCGTCATGAACACCGCCACCAATCCCCGGACCTGCACGTCGGGGGAGCCTGGACCGGAGGACAATACCGTGGACGCCGGCGGCGGGAGCGCGCCGGCAAATGCTCCGGCCGACGGTCTTCCGGTCGGTTCGCACGATGATGCCGCGTTCCTGGACCGCCGCACGAGGGCGCAGAAACTTCTGGACGGGTTGCTGGGCGCGTGCAGGATTGCCCTCGCCACCGGGGCGCTGCCCTCAGCCGGAGGGCAGCGTCCCCAAATCGTGGCCACCATCGATCACCGGGACCTCCTGGCATCGCTCAAAGACGCGCGGCTGCCGCACGGTCGGCCGGCGCTGATCGGGCAGGCGCCGCCGCAGCATGGCACGGGGAGCTTTACGTTCACCGGTCCGGTCGCCGCGGCCACGTTGCGGAAGATCGCTTGCGACGCCGACATCATTCCCGTCGTCCTCGGTGGCGAAGGGCAAGTGTTGGATATCGGCCGGTCCTCGAGGATCTTCCCGGCCCACATCCGCAAAGCCATTACCGCCAGGGACAAAGGCTGCGCGTTTCCTTCGTGCACGATGCCGGCCCCGTGGTGCGAAGCCCACCACATCGAGTACTGGTCCCGGGGCGGGCCTACCAGTGTCGGCAATGGTGTCTTGCTCTGCAGTCACCACCACCATCTGATTCACAAGGAAGAGTGGCACATCCAAGTCCAAGCGGGCGTGCCTTGGTTTATCCCGCCTCCCCACATCGACCCCCGCCAACAACCACGCAGGAACCGTTACTTCCACGTGTGAGCACTTCCTCGATGTGACGTGCCTGGAGAGTGTGAACCGCAATTCCCCGCTGCCACGACTTGTACGCTCTGATTAACTGGGGGCATGGGGGATCTGAAAAAGAACGAAGATCGCACACTCAAAGTGGACGGGCTGGTCAACGGACGCGACCTAGGGGGTCTGAAGCGCACAGACGGGACGGTCACTCCACGCGGCGTCTTCTTCCGGAGCGAGAACGTCGATTGCATCACCGGGAACGGATGGCAACAGGTCTACGATGCCGGGATACGCACCGTGGTGGATCTCCGTCAGCAACGGGAACGCAACACAGATACCCGGGAACGGCCTAGTTGGCTCACCACGATCCACGTTGACCTTGACGGCCTGGAAAACAAAGAGTTCTGGGCGGACTACTGGGACAACGGCCTAGTGGGCACAGCGATTTACTTCCTCCCGCACCTTGCAGCCATGCCCGAGCGGGCAGGTACAGCCATAACGGAGGTACTCAACGCACCGGCGGGAGGAGTCCTCTTCCATTGCATGGGAGGCAGGGACAGGACGGGCCTAGTTGCCATGGCTCTGCTTCATGCAATCGGCACCGACCCCGAATGCATCGTCGATGACTACCTGGAAACAGTCAGGTTAGGTGATGTCCGAGCGGCCAGCAGCAACGGAAACAACACTGAACCTATGCTCGAGGAGTTGTGCCGGCAACATGGCACAACAACCGAAGGCGCGTTCCGGAATGCCGTGGGAAAATTCGATCTTCAAGCCTTCCTCGATGCCGCAGACTTCACCGACGAGGACCGGAAGGCCCTCTTCACTTGGCGCGGCGCGACCAGCACACCCCCAAACCCGGCGGAATAGGCGTGGTAATCATCGAAACTGCAGCAATCACGGTCCGGGAAGCGACCGCCGAAGACTCATCGACCCTCTGGGCGGCTTGCTTTGAAGCAGCGAATTGGCGCGGGGGTGACCAGTTCACGCGCCAACAGCTCATGAACGACCCGGAATTCTCGCACTACGTCCAGGACTGGCCTCGTCCGGGGGACTTCGGTGTTGTCGCCGAGACTGCGATCGGAGAAGGTATCGGCGCCGCATGGTGCCGCATCTTCCCCGCCGACGACGCCGGGTACGGCTTCGTGGCGGCGGACATCCCCGAACTGACTATCGGCGTCGTACCTGGTCGTCGCGGAGCGGGGACCGGCACGGCGCTCATGACTGCACTCATCGCTCTAGGGCGCTCCCGCGGGCTGCGAAGTATCAGTCTCAGCGTGGAGGACGGCAATCGCGCCCGGGATCTATACGAGCGGCTTGGGTTCGTTCGGGTCGGCCGGAACGGCGGCTCAGACACCCTGCTGCTGCAACTCTAGGCAGATTGACTCCGAGCGCCCGAACCACCTACGCCGCAACCCCCTGAAAGTGCTTCTCAATAATCCTCTTGATGTCCCCGTGGCACCCGCCGCACCCGGTCCCCGCGCGAGTCGCTTTGGAAACCTCCGGCAGGGAGGAGCAGCCATCCAGCACGGCTTCCTCGATGCTCGCACCGCTGACGCCCGCGCAGCGGCAAACTGTGCGCTGAAGATCATCATTCGAAGCAGAAGAATCGAGCTGGTCCGGACCGTCCAGCCGCAGCAGGAGTGAACGGTCTGCCGGAAGTTCGGAGCCGCGTTCGAAGAGCATCACGAGTTCCGCGGCCGTGCGCGGCATGCCTACAGTCACGAGTCCCTCGAGTGCGCCGCCGCGCGTCGTCATTTTGACGTAGCGGCCGTGTTCCGGATCGGCCCATTGGGCAACCTGGCGCCGCGGCATGCCCGCGGCAACCCCCACGCTGAGAAGCTCGTCATCCCAGGGTTCGGCGCTGTTGTCGCCGGCGACCGCGAGGTTGATGCCACGTGCCTTCAGGACTACGACGCCGGGCTTCTCCTGCGGCAGCGGGGCCAAGGTATCGGCCGCGTCCTGGCCGCCCTCGGCCAGGAGGATCAGGTATTCGGCAAGCCACTCGGCCTGGCGCCAGCCCGGACCCACCAGGCCGGAAGGACCCTGCGCGGTGCGGCATTCTGCGCACTCGGTATCGGCGCAGCGGACTTCGGCGCAGTCGCCGATCGCGAACATGTGCGGCTCGTGGTAGGTCCGCAGGTGGTGATCCACCAGGATGCCGGTTGCCGCGGGGAGCCCACAACCTTCGGCCAGCTCGATCCGCGGGCGGACGCCGCAGGAAAGGACAAGAAGGTCGCCTTCGATCCTTGATCCATCGTCGAGCACCAGGGCGGAAAACATGCCGTGCGGACCATTGTGCTCCACCGCCGTGGATCGGGCATTTCCCACCATGGTGATCCCGCTGTTTCGCAAGCTTGCCGCGAGAACGGCTCCACCTCCGCGGTCGATATTGCGGCCCAGGGGGAAGGAACCGTTGTGCACCACCGTGGTCAAGGCGCCCTCCTCTGCAGCGGCGAGGGCCGTTTCAAGACCGAGCACACCGCCGCCGAGGACGATCACGCGCTTGCCGGCAGTGACGGCGTCGCGCAATTGCGCGGCATCGCGGAGGTCGCGGAGGGCTGTCACCCCCGGTGGAAGCACCGGGTGCGAAGGATCGGGGTTGATACCGGTGAGGTTCGGAATAACGGGCCTCGAACCGGTGGCGAACACCAAGCGATCGTAGCCGGGCGTGGTCCCGTCCGAAAGGACCACCTGCTGGCGCGCGCGGTCGATGCGTTTGACGGTGACGCCCAGCCGCACGTCGATGCCGGCGGCCACCAGATCGCCAGCGTCCGCCATCGCGAGTGCCTCCGCGGTGGTCCGCCCCACGCCGAGTTCCGCCACCATGACGCGGTTGTACGCGGCGTCGGCTTCCTGCCCGACGACGAGCAACTGGACCAGGCCGCTGCGCACGGCGGTCAACAACTCCTCCACCAGCCGGGCCGCGACCGGTCCGAATCCGACCACCACAATGCGCTCGCTCACGATGCCTCCTTGACCTGCATTGACAAGCCGGCCGCCGCTGGCACAGCTGCAGAGAGCACAGCCGTCTGGGCAGCCAACGCCGATTCGAGATTTGGTAATTCGACCTTCCGGACCCAGACCGTGCTGGTCTTGAACTCCGGCATTCCGGAAACAGGATCCGTGACCGCCTCAGTGAGGCGGTTGGCGCTGCCCGGCCCAGGGAAATGGAACGGCAGGAAGACGGTGTCCGTCCGGATGCTGTTGCTGAGCTCCACCTTGCACAGGACCTCTCCGCGTTCGTTGGAAACCCGGACAAAGTCGCCGCTGGAGATGTCCCTGACGGCGGCCGTCGCGGGGTGGATCTGCAGGAGCGCCTCCGGCTGCGCGGCCGCGAGTTCCGCCACGCGGCGGGTCTGGGCGCCCGATTGGTAGTGCTCCAGCAATCGCCCGGTGACGAGGGTCAGCGGATCTGGATCGGAGCCGACGACGGCGCTGCGCCGGGACCGCTTCTGCGGCGCCACCGGGACCATCACCGCGCGTCCGCCGGCGTGCGCGAAGCTTTCGAGGAAGAGTCGCGGCGTCCCCGAACTGCCGGTGGGATAGGGCCAATAGGCGGCTTCTCCGCGATCCAGCATGGCGTAGTCGATTCCGGAGTAGTCGGCCAGGCCGCCTGCCGAGGCGAGCCGGAGCTCCTCGAAGACGGTCTCAGGATCATCGCTGAACGTTGAGGGTGCGTCGAGGGATTCGGCGAGCCGGGCCATCAGCCACAATTCGCTGCGGACGCCCGGGGGAGGACTGAGCGCCTTGCGGCGCCGGAGCACGCGGCCCTCGAGGTTGGTGAGGGTGCCTTCTTCCTCAGCCCATTGGGTGACAGGGAGGACGAGGTCGGCTTCCAGCGCGGTTTCGGACATGAAGAAATCGCAGACAACCAGGAAATCCAGGCTGCGCAGGCCCTCGATCACCGCGCCGGCGTCGGGGGCTGACACCGCCACGTTGGCGCCGTGCACGAAAAGGCAACGGACGCCGTCGGGCTGTCCCAAAGACTTCAACAGTTCCACTGCCGGCAGTCCGGGGCCGGGAATGAGGCTTTCGTCCACGCCCCACACCTTGGCGACGTGGGCGCGGGCAGCGGGATCGGTGATCTTGCGGTAGCCAGGGAGCTGGTCGGCCTTCTGCCCGTGCTCGCGGCCACCCTGGCCGTTGCCTTGGCCCGTCAGCGTGCCGTAGCCGCTGCGGAATGAGCCCGGCAGGCCGAGAAGGAGGCTGAGATTGATCGCGGCCGTGGCGGTGTCGGTGCCATCGACGTGCTGCTCGACTCCGCGGCCGGTCAGGATGTAGCTGCCGCCGCGCCGGGCGCCGTCGGCGAGACGGCGGGCGGTGTCCCGGATGAGCGTCGCTGGCACGCCGGTGATCGACTGGACCCGCTCCGGCCAGAAGCCGGCGAGGCTACGAACGATCGCCGGGTACCCGGTGGTGCGGTCCTGGAGGAATCGGGTGTCGGCAAGGCCTTCGTGCACCACTACGTGGGAGATTCCCAACAGCAGGGCGAGGTCGGTTCCGGGTGTCGGCTGCAAGTGGATGCCGCCGCCGTCGCGGGTGAATGCGGCCGTCGCGGAACGGCGGGGATCGGCCACGATCAACCCGCCGGAATCGCGCGCGCCTTGAAGGTGCTGGACGAACGGGGGCATGGTCTCGGCGACATTGGAGCCGAGAAGGAAAATAACGCTCGCCGAATCAAGGTCCTCTACGGGGAACGGGAGGCCGCGGTCCACGCCGAACGCGCGGTTTCCGGCTGCCGCAGCGGAGGACATGCAGAAACGTCCGTTGTAGTCTATGCGCGAGGTTCCCAGCGCCAGGCGGGCGAACTTGCCTAACTGGTAGGCCTTCTCATTGGTGAGTCCGCCGCCGCCAAACACGCCGACGGCGTCGGGACCGTATTGCTCGCGGGTCTGCTTGACGGCTCCGGTGACCAGCATGAGTGCCTGGTCCCACGTGACCGGCCGGTGGACGCCGTCGGACCCTTTGAGCATGGGTTCGGTGACGCGCCCGGTGTGGTTCAACAACGACGCCGATGTCCAGCCCTTGCGGCACAGCCCGCCCCGGTTGGTGGGGAAGTCGCGGCCGGATACTTCCAGCGGGGGAAGTGCTTTTGCTGCCGGAGCGGGGTCTGACCCCGGCTGCGCAACCCCCAACCCCGGCTGCGCTGTGGGCGCTGCCGGGGTCAGGGTCATGGCGCACTGCAGCGCACAATACGGGCAATGGGTGTTGGCGCCATTGGGCATATTAGATGTGTCCCATCGCGTTACGGTTGACCTTCCGGAGGTAGCAGACCCAGCAGACGATGAGCATCAGAACGTACGCGCCGACGAAGCCATAGAACGCGGGGGTGTAGGAGCCCGAAGCGCTGGATGCGTTGAGCACCTGGGGGATGACGAATCCGCCGTAGGCGCCGATCGCCGAGATCAGGCCGAGGGAGGAAGACGCGAGGCGTGCCGTGCTGGCCGCGCTGGCCCCGGAGCGTGCGGCCCGGCTGGACGTCGCGAAGATGACCGGAATCATGCGGTAGGTGGCGCCGTTTCCAAAGCCGCTTGCCGTGAAGAGGAAGAGGAACAGGACCAGGAAGAGCCAGAAGTTCTTGAGCGGAAGGGTCCAGATCATGGTCAAGGTGATGATGGCCATCGCCGCGAATGCCGTGACAGTCATCCGGGCGCCGCCCATGCGGTCCGCCATGCGTCCACCGTAAGGCCGGGCAAGGGAGCCGACCAGCGGGCCAAGGAAGGCGAGCGAGAGGACAACTGCGCCGAGGTGCATGGAGGAGAAGGCCGGGAAGTAGTCCTTGATGAGCTTGGGGAAGACTCCCGAGAACCCGATGAACGAGCCGAAGGTGCCGATGTACAGAAAGGCCATGATCCACAGATGCGGTTCCTTGAGTGCGGCGATCGAGCCTGCAACGTCACCCTTGGCGCTCGTGAGGTTGTTCATGTACTTCCACGCGCCGAACGCGGCGACAAGGATGAGGGGAATCCAGATGAGGCCGGCCATGGGCAGGTTGACGGTGCCGGCGGCCAGCAGGGTAACGGCGATCGGGACGACGAGCTGCGCGACGGCGGCACCGAGGTTGCCGCCCGCGGCGTTCAGGCCCAGCGCCCAGCCCTTTTCACGGGCAGGGTAGAAGAAGGTGATGTTTGCCATCGAGCTGGCGAAGTTGCCTCCACCGAAGCCTGCAAGGCCTGCTACCAGCAACATGACGCCGAACGGCGTGCCGGGGGTCGAGACACAGAGGGCGAGGCCCGCCGTCGGGACCAGCAGCAGGAGGGCCGAGACGATGGTCCAGTTGCGGCCACCGAACTTCGGGACCATGAACGTGTAGGGGATGCGCAGTGTGGCCCCGACCAGGCTGGGGATCGAGATGAGCCAGAAGATCTGGTTGGTGTCGAACTTGAAGCCTGCGGCCGGGAGCTGGACGACCACGATCGACCAGAGCTGCCAGACGACGAAGCCGAGGAACTCGGCGAAGATGGACCAGTACAGGTTGCGTTTGGCGATGGAACGGCCGACGGCTTCCCATTGTTCCTTGTTCTCTGCATCCCAGTTGGCAATCCAGCGGCCAGGGCGGTGTTCAAGCTCGGGGACGAGGGCGGTGGGCGCCTGTTCGTTGGTGAGGATTTCGGTGCTTCGGTCAACTGTCACGGAGTGCCTCCTTTGTGGGGACGTTGTCCTTTCACGTTAGGGACGGCGCGTTTCGCGGACCGTCGCGGTTTGTAAACGTGCTGTGACATTCACCTATCGGAGGGGGTCACCGGTGCGTGAGGCGACGGTGAGGTTCTGTGGCGCAGACCACAGAGTGAGACTTTCCCGAGCGTCCGCATATTGGACTTGATTGTCCATTTGTTGGATACCGGGAACTATTATTGAACTCTCAATAATCTTTGCCGGCAGGCCAGGAACGCCGGGCCGGCGTGAACGAAAGCAACCATTACATGTCTTCCATCGCTGAATCCAAGGAAAGCGAGTCAGTCAAGCCGGTCAACTCGCGGGGACGCGTGATCTTCGCCAGCCTCATCGGCACGTCCATCGAGTTCTACGATTTCTATGTCTATGCCACGGCAGCCGTGCTCGTCTTTCCCAAGCTGTTCTTCCCCACGGCGGACGAGACCACCCAGCTGCTGAGCTCCTTCGCGGTGTTCGGAGTCGCCTTCGTCGCCCGTCCGCTCGGCTCCATCATTTTCGGCCACTTCGGTGACAAGTTCGGTCGCAAGGGAACCCTGGTTGCGTCCCTCCTGACCATGGGTATCGCCACGTTCCTGATCGGTTGCCTGCCCACGGCGCAGGTCCCCGGCTGGACCTTCCTGGCCCCCACGTTGCTGGTCGTCCTGCGTTTCGCCCAAGGCCTGGCCCTCGGTGGCGAGTGGAGCGGTGCCGCGCTGCTCGCAACCGAAAACGCGCCTGCCAACAAACGCGCCATCTATGGAACATTTCCGCAGATGGGTGCACCGATCGGCTTCATCCTGGCCAACATCATCTTCCTGGTCTTCAGCTACACCCTGACTCCCGAGGCTTTCACCGCCTGGGGCTGGCGCGTGCCGTTCCTGCTCAGCGCCGTCATGGTGATCCTGGGCCTCTATGTGCGGCTCAAGCTCATTGAAACTCCCGCCTTCACCAAGGTGCTGGAGTCGAACGAAGTAGCCAAGCTGCCCATCGGCCGCGTGTTCAAGACAAGCTGGCGCCCGCTGATCCTCGGCACCTTCATCATGCTTGCCACGTATGTGCTGTTCTACCTGATGACCACGTTCACGCTGACCTACGGCACCAAGCCCACCCTGGCAGGCGCTCAAGCTGCAGCGGTGAAGGCCGGAAAGCCCATGACCGACGCGGCCGCAGCTGCATTCGTTCCGGGCCTGGGCTTCAGCCGGAACGACTTCCTCTGGATGCTGATTGCCGGCGTCGTCTTCTTCGGCATTTTCACGCTGGTGGCCGGTCCGCTGGCCGAAAAGTATGGTCGCCGCAAGATGCTCCTGGCGGTCACCGCGGGAATCCTGGTGTTCGGCTTGCTGTTCGTGCCGCTGTTCAGCGGCGGCTTCGTAGGGACCATGGCGTTGCTGATCCTCGGATTCTCGCTGATGGGCCTCACCTTCGGCCCCATGGGTGCACTGCTTCCGGAACTGTTCCCCACCAACGTCCGCTACACCGGATCCGCCGTCAGCTACAACATGTCCAGCATCCTCGGTGCGGCCGTGGCTCCGTTCATCGCGGTCTGGCTCTGGGAATCGGCCAAGGGAAGCACGGTCCTGGTGGGTATCTACCTGAGCGCCATGGCGGTCCTGACGCTCGTGGCCCTGTTCCTGTCCAAGGAAACCAAGGACACGGACTACGAGAACAACGTCGCTTGATCCTGTATTAGTCGCTTGATCCTGTATTAACAGACTCGCGCTAAATGGCTCCGGCCCCGCACCAATGGTGCGGGGCCGGAGCCATTTGCGCTGCTTGGTCTTCGATCGTCTCAGTCTTCGATCGTCGCGATGACCGCACCTGCGGAGACGGTTTCGCCTGCCTTGGCCACCAGCCCGTGGATGGTGCCGGCCTTGTGGGCGGTGAGGGGCTGTTCCATCTTCATGGCTTCGAGGACCACGATCAGATCGCCTTCGGCAACCACATCGCCGGCGGCTACTGCCACTTTGACGATGGTGCCCTGCATCGGCGAAGTGAGGGCGTTGCCGCCCGCTACAGCAGCTGTGGCGCCCGCCGATCGGGAACGCTTCTTGACCTTCGCGCCCTTGGTGCCCGTGCTGGCAACCGAGGAAACCGAGCCGAGAGTCGCGGGAAGGACGACTTCCAGCCGCTTGCCGCCAACCTCGACGACGACGCGCTGGCGCTCACCGGCGTCGGCGGCTTCTGTTCCGGCTCCGGTAGGCGTCCACGCGGGGATGTTGTTGACGAACTCGGTCTCGATCCAGCGCGTGTGAACCTTGAACGGGCCTTCGGCCGGAGCGAATGCGGGATCGGTCACCACTGCGAGGTCGAAGGGAATGACGGTGGGGATGCCTTCAACCACCATTTCCTCAAGGGCGCGGCGGGAACGCTGGAGGGCCTGTTCGCGGCTGGCGCCGGTGACGATCAGCTTGGACAGCATGGAATCGAAGTTCCCGCTGATGACGTCGCCCTGCTCGATCCCGGAATCGATGCGGACGCCCGGACCCGTCGGGTTCTTCAGGGTGCTGACGGTCCCCGGTGCAGGCATGAAGTTGCGGCCCGGGTCTTCGCCGGTGATGCGGAACTCAAAGGAGTGGCCGCGGACCTCAGGATCGCCATAGCCGAGCTTTTCGCCGCGGGCGATGCGGAACTGCTCGCGGACCAGGTCCAGGCCCGTGACTTCCTCTGAAACACAGTGCTCCACTTGAAGTCGTGTATTGACCTCAAGGAAGGAGATGATGCCGTCCTGGCCCACCAGGAATTCGCACGTTCCTGCGCCGAGGTAGCCGGCTTCTCTCAGGATGGCCTTGGAAGACTCGTACAGCCGCTCGTTCTGCTCGGGGCTCAGGAACGGCGCCGGGGCTTCTTCAACGAGTTTCTGATTGCGGCGCTGGAGGGAGCAGTCGCGGGTGGAGACAACAACGACGTTTCCGTAGGCGTCGGCGAGGCACTGGGTCTCGACGTGGCGCGGGGAATCAAGGAAGCGCTCGATGAAGCACTCGCCGCGACCGAAGGCGGCAATGGCCTCACGGACTGCGGATTCGAAAAGCTCGGGGATTTCCTCGATTGTGCGGGCCACCTTGATGCCGCGGCCGCCGCCACCGTAGGCAGCCTTAATGGCGATCGGGAGCCCGAACTCCTGCGCGAAGGCCAGGATCTCGTCAGCTGATTCCACGGGATCGGCCGTGCCGGGAACCAGGGGAGCGCCGACCTTTTCGGCGATGTGGCGGGCCTGCACCTTGTCGCCCAGCGCGGAGATGGCCTCCGGGGACGGGCCGATCCAGGTGATGCCGGCGTCGATGACCTTGGCGGCAAACTCGGCGTTCTCGGCGAGGAAGCCATAACCGGGGTGGATGGCGTCCGCGCCGGACTGCTTGGCCACCTCGATCAACTTGTCCATCAGGAGGTACGACTCAGCAGCAGTGTTGCCGCCCAGCGCGTATGCCTCATCTGCCAGCCGGACGTGCAGGGCGTCGCGATCGGGGTCTGCATAGACGGCCACGGAAGCGATGCCTTCGTCCCGGGCTGCGCGGATAATGCGGACCGCGATTTCGCCTCGGTTGGCGATCAAGACCTTGGTGAGAGGGCTGGAAATGGGCTGCGCCGGATTAGCTGACAAGTTGACTCCTTCTGTCCTTCAGGGAGCCTAGCGTGATTTTGAGGGTTCCGCCCATATTGATGGGGGAATCCGTGTGTGAGACGGCCTGTATTTGTAGGGTTGCTACAAAGGCGGGAAACCGGCAGGTGGGCCGGCGCCCCGGACGGTCCTTATTCGATGCTCGCTTCGGAGCCGTTTTGGGTCCAGAGTTCGGTGATTCCCACGTTCGCTTGCCCGAGCAGATCGCGGAGGGTGGAGATGGAGAGTCCGACGACGGCGTGCGGGTCGCCGTCGACCTTGCGGATGAAGGCCCCGCCCATGCCGTCGATCGTAAACGAACCGGCGCAGTGCAGGGGCTCGCCGGTTGCGATGTAGGCGTCGATGTCCTTCTCGCTCATCTCGGCAAAGTGGACTTCTGCGCTGGACACGGCGCCGACTGTTGCTCCGGTGCCGACGGCCGTCTCGCCGTCGTTCACGTCAACTGCGGTTTCGCGGCAGTCCACGAGCCAATGCCCGGTGTGAAGTACGCCTTTGGAGCCGCTCATGCGATGCATCCGTTCCTTGGCCACGTCCACCGTGTACGGCTTCCCGTGCGATTCGCCGTCGAACTCGAACACGGAATCGCAGCCGATCACCAGGGCCCCCTCAGCGTCAGGAAGGGACGCGACGGCCTCGGCCTTGGCACGGGCCAGGAGGAGCGCGGTGTCATGCGCGTCGGTCACCCCATACCGGGCTTGCACGGCGTCCTCGTCCACGTCCGAGACGAGTACCTCGTGGTGGATGCCGGCCTCCGTGAGGAGCTTGGTGCGGGCGGGGGACTGGGAAGCCAGGATCAATCGGGTCACGGCTCAAGCGTAGTACGCCCGCCTTCCCCCCGGACGCTCGCTCACGTATGTGGGTGTTTGGCCGGACGCTCGCTCACGTATGTGGGTGTTTGGTCGGACGCTCGCTCACGTATGTGGGTGTTTGGCCGGACGCTCGCTCACGTATGCCGCCCAGGTGGACATGTTCCTTGAACATAGGTGAGCGGGCGTTTGGGGAAAGTGCGTCATTGGTGAGCGGCGTTGGGGAAAAGTGCGGTATTGGTGAGCGGGCGTTTGGGGAAAGGGCGCTATAAGTGAGCGGGCGTCGGTTCTGGACACGGAACCGACGCCCGCCGCTATGGCGACCAGACGCTCAGTGCACCAGCTCCTTGGCCCCGCCCGCCGCCGTCGTGCGCTGCAATTTGGCGCCCTCGACGTCGACGTCGGGCAGGATCCGGGACAGCCAGCGCGGCAGCCACCAGGCCTTTTCGCCCAACAGGTACATCACGGCCGGAACGATGGTCATCCGCACCACGAACGCATCCACGAGCACGCCGAAGGCCATAGCGAAACCGAGCGGCCGGACCATGGTCAGGTGGCTGAAGATGAACCCGGCAAACACGCTGACCATGATGATGGCGGCGGCCGTGACCACAGCTGAGGCATGGTTGAAGCCGCTTCGGACCGCCTGCTTCGCGTTCTCTCCGTGCATGAACGATTCGCGCATGCCGGAGGTGATGAACACCTGGTAGTCCATGGCCAGGCCGAAAAGCACGCCAATCAGGATGATTGGCAGGAAGCTCAGCACGGCTCCGGGATTGGGCACGTCGAACACGGTGCCCAGCCAGCCCCACTGGTACACGGCCACCACGGCGCCGAACGCTGCCGCGAGCGAGAGTAGGAAGCCGCCAGTGGCGAGCAGCGGGACGACGATCGAGCGGAACACCAGCAACAGGAGGATCAGGGAGAGCCCGACGACGATCGCCAAGTATGGCGGCAACGCTGCACCGAGCTTCGCGGAGACATCGATGTTGCCTGCAGTCTGCCCCGTCAATCCGATGGTGGCGCCTGTGGCCTGCTGGATTTCGGAACCCTTCGCACGCAGTTCCGAGACCACCTGGACGGTGCTGGCGCTCGCGGGTCCATCCTTGGGGATGACCTGGAAGACGGCCGTGCGGTGATCCGGGCTGAGGGCCACCGGAACGGCTGCCACGACGTTGTCGACGCTGCGCAGCTTGTCGGCCACGTCGAACTGCTTGGCTTTGGCCTGGTCGTCGTTGAGTCCGGACGGGAACGTGCCGACAACCACGATGGGACCGGTCATGCCCTCCCCGAAGCTCTTCCGGGTGAGGTCATAGGCCTTGAACGCTTGCGAGTCGACCGGTTCCGAACCGCCGTCGGGCAAAGCGAGGCGCAGCTGGGAGGCCGGGAGCGCCAGCACTCCGAGAAGCACGACGCCGGCAAGCAGCGAGACCACCGGGTGCCGGGTCACCAGTCCGCCCCACCCGCGGCTGCTCCGCCGCTGGTCCTCTGCGCGGTCCGCCGAGGCGTGCTCCGGCTCCGCGTTGTGGCGCTCCGCCTTGGCCCATGCCCGCTTCGAGATCAGTTTGCGGCCGACCAGTGACAGTACCGCCGGGGTCATTGTGAGGGAGACGACGACGGCGACTGCCACTGTCGCGGCGGCCGACAGGCCCATGACGGCCAGGAACGGGAGTCCCGGAACGACCAATGCGGCAAGCGCGATGACGACAGTGAGGCCTGCGAAGAGAACTGCGTTGCCTGAGGTGCCGGTGGCGAGGGCCACGGATTCTTCCGCGTCCATCCCGGCAAGCAATTGCCCGCGGTGGCGGTTGACGATGAAGAGCGAGTAATCGATTCCGACGGCGAGGCCCAGCATGAGCGCGAGCATTGGGGAAATGGAGCTCATGTCGATGACGCCGGTGAGGGCGAACGTTCCGCCGACGCCCACGGCCACGCCAATGATGGCCATCAGGAGGGGTAGGCCCGCGGCGACAAGCGTTCCCAGCATCACGATGAGGGCGATGGCGGCCACAGCGATGCCGATGATTTCGGAGACACCGAACAACTGCGAGACGTCCTCGGTGATTTCCTTGCTGGCCAGGGCCGTGATACCTGCTGAGGAGACTCCGTGGACGATGTCCTGGACTTGTTGCCGGACTGCCGGCGTCAGGCCGTTGATGGAGGTCTTGAACTGGACCTGGGCGATCGCCGCTTTGCCGTCTTCGGAGACGAAACGCATTCCTTGGGAAGCTGTCACCTGGCGTTTGGCCAGTGCGAGGGCGGCAGCACCATCAGTTGCTTGCTTCTGGCCGGCATCGAGCTTTTGGCGGCCAGCGAGAAGTTCGGCCTTCTGCGGGGCGAGCTGGGCCTGGATCTGCGCAGCGGGCATGCCCGCAGCGGTCATTTGCTGCTCGGCGGCCTTGAGCTGGGCATCACCTGCATCGAGGGTGGCCCGGGCCTTGTCCAGTTCAGCCTGCCCGGCTGCCGCTTTCTGTTCCCCGGCGGCAAGATCGGACGGCGCCTTGTCCAATGTGGCTTGGGTCGTGAAGGGGTTGACCGTGGACTGCACATCCGGCAGTTTCTCCAGCCGGGCGAGGGCCGACGCAATGGCGTCCTTGCCGGCTTGGGTGAATCCGGTGTCGCCGGCTTCGAAGACGATCCCTGCGGAACCGCCCGAGGAGGCCGGAAGGTCCTTCTTGAGCTTGTCGAGCATCTGCTGGGTCTCGGTGCCGGGGATCTGGAAGTTGTTGGACATGGTGCCGTGAAAGGCTGCAGCGGAGCCGCCGACGGCCACGAGCACGGCCAGCCACAGGGAGATCACCAGCCAGCGGTGACGGTAGGAGAACTTGCCAAGGCGGTAGAGCAGGAGTGCCATATCGGAACCGATCTGTCGGTGTGGTTATGCCGAGTGTTGTGGGTCAGTCGCGGGCGGAGTGGCGCGCGACGCCGGGACTTCGAGGGGCGGGTGCCGTAAAGCCTGAACCGAGCAGGCCGATTGCGTCGATCAAGTGCTGCCGCAGGCTCGCGAGCGATTCCGGGGAAAGATCCGGGCCGTGTTGCTCGAACCAGACGCTCATGGCTGCCTTGCCGCAGGAAATAATCGACCCGGCCAAGGCCCGTAAATAGAGCTCATCGACATCCGGGCCGAGGCGAAGGCGGGCGGCGTCGATGATCTGCGTGGTGCAGTGGTCCCAGGCTTCGAGTTCGGAACGCACCAAGGCACGGTTGTCGTGGGTCAGGCTGAAGAGTTCGGCCATGGGGGAAACCGTCATGGGGTCTGCCAGCGCCGTGAGGGCGGCCCGGGCGGAATCGAGGATGGGTTCCTCCGATGGGCGCAGGCGGAATTGTTCGAGGGCATGGTCCAGGAAGCCCTCGGTCACGGAGGCCAGGGCGGCTTCGAGGCTCGGGAAGTAATTGAAGAAGGTGCGCCGGGATACGCCGGCTGCTTCCGCGATATCTTCCACGGTGAAATTGCCGGCGCCCCTGCTGCGCAACATCGCAAGGGCTGCGTCCGTGATCGCTTGGCGGGTGGCCAGTTTGTTCTGTTCCCGGCGCGAGGGGACAGCGGCGGTGTCGGAAATTGTCACATACTTACACTAAGTGCAACTTTGCACTCAGGGCAAGTTAAGATCGGGTTGCATCTTCTGTGGTGGGCTGCGCGGACTGCCGGGCTGCGGTGCTCGTCAAGTAGATCGACTGGCCTGTTGCGCCGGGCTCGCCTTCGGCCAGGGGGATGGCGAACACTGCGGTGCCGTAGGCGCACACCTCGGTCCAGTTGCCGCCCATCTCGGACGTGTCGAAGCGCATGGCGACGATTGCGTTGGCGCCGCGCTGCTGTGCCTCGTTGACCATGCGGGCCATGACTTCCTGGCGGCTTTCATAGAGCGCCTTGGTCATTTCGGGCAGCTCGCCGCCGCCGAGGGAGCGGAAGCCGGCAATCATTTGGGAGCCGAGATCCCGGGAGCGGACGGTGAGGCCCATGACTTCGCCGAACACGGCGTCGATCCGGTGGCCCGGAATCTTGTTTGAGGTGACGATCAGCATGGACAGAGCCTATCCAGAATCCACCGTTTTCCACGGTTAAAAGGACGAATCCCCAGGGTATTCCCCCCGCGGATTCGTCCGTGCGCCGTTGGGCCGCCGCTAGGGCTTGGCGTCAGCGAGTTCGCGAGTGTCCCCGGATGCCTCCGGAGACTCGGTCTCGGCCGCGAACGCCGTTCCCTTGCGTGGCGCGTTGTAGAGCGATTCGTCCAGGATTCCCTGCCGTTTGGCGACGATGGCCGGAACCAGCGCCTGTCCTGCGACGTTGACGGCCGTGCGGCCCATGTCCAGGATGGGGTCGATCGCGAGGAGGAGCCCGACGCCGGCAAGCGGCAGTCCCAGGGTGGACAGAGTCAGAGTGAGCATGACGACAGCGCCCGTGGTGCCTGCCGTTGCTGCAGAACCAAGGACCGAAACCACTACGATCAGCAGGTATTGGCTGAAGTCCAGGTTGATGCCGAAGAACTGGGCAACAAAGATTGCAGCGACGGCCGGGTAGATGGCGGCGCAACCGTCCATTTTGGTGGTGGCTCCGAGCGGCACGGCGAAGGAGGCGTAACCCTGCGGAACGCCGAGGTTGCGTTCGGTGACGCGCTGCGTGAGCGGCAGCGTGCCGATCGAGGAACGCGAGACAAATGCCAGCTGCACGGCGGGCCACACGCCCGAGTAGTACTGCTTGATCGAGAGCCCGTGGGACTTGACCAAGATGGGGTAAACCACGAACAGCACCAAAACCAGGCCCGCGTAGATGGCCACCGTGAACTTGCCGAGCGAACCGATGGTGTCCCAACCGTAGACGGCCACTGCGTTGCCGATCAGGCCGATGGTGCCCAGCGGTGCGATGCGGATGATCCACCAGAGGACCTTCTGGATGACGGCCAGGGCGGAAGCATTGAGGTTCAGGAACGGCTCGGCCTGCTTGCCGACCTTGAGGGCGGCGACGCCGACGGCGATGGCGATCACCAGGATCTGCAGCACGTTGAAGCTGATCGAGGTGCTGGCGACGCCATCCGTGACGCTCGTGCTCGCGCCAATGCCGAGGAAGTTCTTGGGGAAGAGGCCGGTGAGGAAGGCCCACCAGTCGCCGGTCTTTCCGGCGTACTCGGCCTTCTTGGTGATGCCAGTGCCGGAGCCCGGCTGCAGGAGCACTCCAAGTCCGATCCCGATCATCACGGCGATGAGTGAGGTGATGGCGAACCAGAGCAAGGTGTTCCACGCCAATTTCGCCGCATTGGACACTTGGCGGAGGTTCGCGATCGAACTCACCACTGCGGTGAAGATCAAGGGCACGACGGCGGTCTGCAGCAGTGAGACGTAGCTCGAGCCGATGGTCTGCAGCGTGGCGCCGAGCCCGTTGGGAGCCTTCGTGGTGCTACCGGTGGCTTTGGCCAGGAGGCCCAGGGCCAGGCCGATCACCAACGCCGCGATGATCTGGACGCCGAAGGACGTTGCCCACTTGGGAAGCCGGGACGAAGTCTTTCCGGCGGAAGTCAAAGTGTTGGATGAATTGCTCACCGGAACAAACTAGGCCCCGGCAAATACCACCGCGACCCGACGTTGAGAAATGTTACGGTCTCAAATTCACCCAACTACCAGAGAACCCTGCGAATTCGCCGCCAATCCACCCGTATATGAAGTTATTCCCGGACGGAATGTGGGGAATGTAACAGCCACGATGCGATTGGCGGCGGGCACCTTCCGCACCGAGCCCTTGGCGACAGGCATCCGGCAGCGTGCGTCAAAGCGACGAAGGAGCAGCACGCCGAGGATGCGTGTCGCCAAGGGCGGCCAGACTTCGGACTAACCCAGCAGCGCCCGGCGAAGCGTATCCAGGCCGACAGAGCCAATGTTCAGCGCATCCGTGTGGAAGGATTTCAGGTCGAACCCGTCGCGGCGTTCGAGTTCAGCCCGGATTTCCTCCCATAGCCGCTGCCCCACCTTGTACGACGGGGCCTGGCCCGGCCAGCCGAGGTACCGGGTGAATTCGAACTGGAGCTGGCCCGCGCTGATGGGAAGGTTGGCCTTGAGGAATTCGAAGCCCTTGTCCGAGGTCCACGTCCCGCTGCCCCAACGTTCTGGAACTTCCAGCTCGAGGTGGACGCCGATATCGAACACCACGCGGGCGGCACGCATGCGCTGCATGTCCAGCATGCCCATGTGGTCGCCCGGGTCCTTGAGGTAGCCGAGCTCCAGCATGAGCTTTTCGGCATAGAGGGCCCAGCCTTCGCCGTGTCCGGAGACCCAGCAGACGTTCCGTCGCCAGTTGTTGAGGAGCTCGCGGCGGTAGACGGCGGTGGCCACTTGGAGGTGGTGGCCGGGGACGCCTTCGTGGAACACCGTAGTGGTTTCGGCCCAGGTGGTGAAGGTGTCTTCGCCGGCGGGGACGGACCACCACATGCGGCCGGGCCGGGAGAAGTCGTCGGAGGGGCCCGTGTAGTAGATGCCGCCTTCGTCCGTGGGGGCGATGCGGCATTCGAGCTTCTTCATGACGTCCGGGATGTCGAAGTGGACGTCGGCCAGTTCGGCTACCGCGCGGTCTGAGAGTTCCTGCATCCAGGCTTTGAGGGCGTCGGTGCCCTTGATTTGCCGCTCGGGGTCGTTGTCGAGAATGGCTTTGGCCTCCTCGATGGACGCGCCGGGCTTGATTTGCTCGGCCACGCGTTCCTGCTCGGCAATGAGCCTGTCGAGTTCCTGCACACCCCAGGCGTAGGTTTCTTCCAGGTCCACGGTTGCTCCGAGGAACAGGCGTGAGGCCAGGGCGTAGCGTTCGCGGCCCACGGCGTCCTTTTCCGGTGCATGCGGCAGAAGCTCAGCTTCGAGGAAGGCGGCGAGGCGCAAGTAGGCAGAACGCGCGACGGCGGCACCGGCGTCGAGCTTTTCCTGCAGTTCCGCCGGCAGCGCTTGGCCGTCGATGGTGGCTTCGGCGGCGAGCTTGGCGAAGAAGCCGTCCTCGGCCGCGTATTTGCTGGTCTGTTCGATGACGATCTTGACTTGGCGGACCGCGGAGACTTTCCCTGCATCCCTGGCCGAGCGAAGGGAAACGATGTACCCGTCAATCGCTTCCGCAACGTTGGCCGCGCGGCCGGCGATGTGCTCCCAGTGTTCGGCCGTGTCGGTGGGCATGAGGTCGAAGATCGCGCGGATGGTCTGGGCGGGGGACTCGATATTGTTCAGGTCCGCGGCGTCCCAGCCGGATTCGTGGATCTCGAGGGCCAGGCCGAGCCGTTCGCGCATCGCGTCAAGGGTGATGACGTCGGAGGCGTCCGCTGGTTCGAGCGCGGCCAGCTCGTCCAGCGTGTTGCGTGCCGCCTTGGCGAATGCCGCTGCCCCGGCGGGCGAGAAGTCCTGGTATTCGGTTTCGTGTCCGGGCAGGCCAAGGGTGGTGGCCAGGGTCGGGTTGAGGGCAAGAAGGGTGTCCGTGTAGGCGTCGGCGACCGCGTCGATGGCAGTCTGGAGGCGTGCCGGAGCTGTGTTAGGAGTAGTCACCCCACGAGCCTAACCGCGACAACTCTCTTGTGAAAGGGTTGTTGCAGATGTCTCGGAGGCCAACCCAACTAGCTCGCATTTAATGTCGCTTTGAGCCTTCAAAACGACATTAAATGCGACTCAGTTGGGCTAGCGCGGGGAGTCAGCCCCGGCTGCGCTTCCAGGCGCCCGGCCCCGGCATGGGGTCCATGCGCAGTTGCTGTCGGCGCAGCCAGTGCCGCGTGCTCGGTTTGGGCGTTTCGGCTTCCTCCGGCGAACCAAGGGAAGCGACGACGGCGGCAAGCGCCGCGAGCTCTTCGGGCGTCGGGTCTCCCTTGACCACCGAAAGCAAGGGCTCGGCCGGCGCCGCGTCCGCAGGGTCGGGAACGTTCTGTTCGAGGCTCACAGGGGGATGTTTCCGTGCTTCTTGGTGGGCAGGCTGGCGCGCTTGTCGCGAAGGGCACGGAGGCCCTTGATGATCTGGATGCGGGTCTCCGAAGGCACGATGACGGCGTCGACGTAGCCAAGCTCGGCTGCCTGGTAGGGGTTGAGGAGTTCTTCCTCGTACTGGCGGATGATCTCGGCACGCTTGCCTTCGACGTCGCCACCGGCCTCGGCGACGGCGGCAAGGTCGCGGCGGTACAGGATGTTGACGGCGCCTTGGGCGCCCATGACGCCGATCTGGGCCGTCGGCCAGGCCAGGTTGAGGTCGGCCCCAAGCTTCTTGGAACCCATCACGATGTACGCTCCGCCGTAGGCCTTGCGGGTGATGACCGTCAGCTTGGGCACAGTGGCTTCGGCGTAGGCGTAAAGCAGCTTGGCACCGCGGCGGATGATGCCCTGGAATTCCTGGTCCTTGCCGGGCAGGAAGCCGGGGACGTCCACCAAAGTGATGATGGGAACGTTGAAGGCATCGCAGTGGCGGACAAAGCGGGCGGCCTTTTCCGAAGCGGAGATGTCCAGGGTGCCGGCGAACTGCATCGGCTGGTTGGCCACGATCCCGACGGTGTGGCCTTCAACCCGGCCGTAGCCGATGATCACGTTGGGCGCGTAGAGCGACTGCATTTCGAGGAAATGGGCGTCATCCACGATCTGCTCGATGACCTTGCGCATGTCGTAGGGCTGATTGGCGGAGTCCGGGATGAGCGTGTCCAGGGCGAGGTCGTCGTCGTCGAGCTCCAGTTCCTGCTCGTGCTCCAGGACGGGGGCCTCGGACAGGTTGTTGGACGGCAGGAAGTCCAGGAGTTCGCGGACGAACTCGATCGCGTCGGCTTCGTCGCTGGCGAGGTATGTTGCAGTGCCTGTGGTGGCGTTGTGCTGGCGCGCGCCTCCGAGGGTTTCCATGTCCACGTCTTCGCCGGTGACGGTCTTGATGACGTCGGGGCCGGTGATGAACATGTGGGAGGTCTTGTCCACCATCACCACGTAGTCGGTGAGGGCGGGGGAGTAGGCGGCGCCGCCGGCGCACGGGCCCATGATGAGGGAAATCTGGGGGACGACGCCGGAAGAATGGACGTTGTTGCGGAAGATGTCGGCGAACATCGCCAGCGAGGCGACGCCTTCCTGAATGCGCGCGCCGCCGCCGTCGTTGATGCCCACCATCGGGCAGCCGTTGCGGAGGGCGAATTCCTGGACCTTGACGATCTTCTCGCCGTTGACCTGGCTCAGGGAGCCGCCGTAGACGCTGAATTCCTGGCTGTAGACCGCCACGAGGCGGCCGTCAACGGTGCCGTAGCCTGAGACGACGCCGTCGCCGAGTGGCTTCTTCTTCTCCATGCCGAACGCCGTGGAGCGGTGGACGGCCAAGGCGTCGAACTCCACGAAGGAGTCTTCGTCGAGGAGCATGTCGATGCGCTCGCGGGCGGTGTTCTTGCCGCGGGCATGCTGCTTCTCGATCGCTTCGGGGCCGGAAGGTTGTTCTGCACGGGCCTGGCGGTCGCGGAAGTCGGCAATCTTTCCCGCTGTCGTTGTCAGATCGTGGCTCATCAATGTCTCCGGCTCTGTAGCTGATTTACGCTGGCACTGCTTAGTTAGGCATGCGCTCTTAAGTAGCATCCGTACAAAGTGCGGGCCCTGTTGGCTAGTCTAATGACGCAAAAGCCACAGACCGCTGTAGAAACCCTACAATTTTCCGACTTCAAGTCGGGCATTGAACAATGTTACTCGCCAGTAACATAGTTGGGCTACAGTGTCCTCATGACCTCAAGCAACGACGCTTCTGCAAGCCCTGCCCTTCCCTACCAGGCGCGTGGATCACTGAAGGGCCGCACCATCCTCATGTCCGGCGGCAGCCGCGGCATCGGCCTGGCAATCGCCACCCGCGCGGCCCGCGACGGCGCCAACATCGTCATCATGGCCAAGACCGGAGAACCCCACCCCAAGCTGGAAGGAACCGTCTTCACAGCCGCCGAGCAGCTGGAAGCAGCCGGCGGACAGGCGCTACCGCTTGTGGGAGATGTCCGCAACGACGGCGACGTTGCCGCAGCGGTTGCCGCCGCCGTCGAACGCTTTGGCGGAATCGACGTCGTAATCAACAACGCCTCGGCGATAGATCTCTCCCGCACCGACGCAATTGACATGAAACGCTATGACCTCATGCAGGACATCAACGTCCGCGGCACCTTCCTGCTGTCCAAGCTCGCGCTTCCGGCCCTGCGGAGATCGAACAACGCGCACATCCTGACTCTTTCCCCGCCGTTGAACCTTGATCCGAAGTGGGCCGGCATGCATTTGGCCTACACCATGGCCAAGTACGGCATGAGCCTCACCACGCTGGGCCTGGCCGAAGAACTCAAGAACGACGGCGTGTCGGTCAACTCGCTGTGGCCCTGCACGGTGATCGACACTGCTGCCATCCGAAATATGCCCGGAGGGGCACAGATCGTCCAGGCCTCCAGGGGTCCGGAAATCATGGCCGATGCGGCCCACGCTGTCCTGACCGGGTCAAACCTGACCGCAGGCTCAGGCGGTTCGGCAAGTAATACAGGCAACTTCTACACGGACGAACAGGTGCTGCGGGCTGCGGGCGTTTCAGACTTCAGGCCCTACAGCCTGGGGGCGCCGGAGGAGAAGCTGGTGCCGGATATCTTCCTCTAAGCGGACAACTTCTTCCGGGACCAGCCTGGCTGGATAGGATTCTGTCTATGGATGTCGAACAGCCTGCCAGCAGCGAACCGCGTGCTCCGCGCTCGGGCCTGGACCGTGATGCCCTGCTTCATCCAGACTTCCTCGCGGCCGCCGGTATTTCGCAATTGAAGATCGTGGAGACCACCGGCTCCACGAACGCTGATCTGCTGCGCGCCGTCACCACCGAGCCCAAGGAATGGTCCGACCTCGCAGTCCTCACCGCCGAGCACCAGACGGCGGGTCGGGGCCGGCTCGACCGTCACTGGGAATCTCCCGCGCGTTCGGCGATTTCCGTTTCGATCGTCCTGCGTCCTGTCAATACCCAAGGCCTGCCCGTCCCGACCCAGAGCTACTCCTGGCTGTCCCTCCTAGGCGCGCTGGCCTTGCGCGAGACCCTCTTGGAAACCGCCGGCCTTCCTGCCGAGATCAAGTGGCCCAACGATGTCCTCGTCCGAGGCCGGAAGATTGCCGGCATCCTGGCCCAGATGGGACAGTTGGGACAGGTGAGTGACGGGTCGGTTCCTGCAGTGATCCTGGGCACCGGCCTCAACGTGACGCTCGCCGAGGATGAACTGCCTGTTCCCACTGCGACCTCACTCCTGCTTGAAGGTGCCACCACCACGGACCGCACTCTGCTTCTGCAGAACTATTTGTCCCGCTTCGCGGCGCTCTACCGCAGTTTCTGCAATGCCGACGGCGACCCTGCCGCGGGATTGGCCGGGGGCTCATCCCTGCACAAGCGGGTGGAAGCCGCCATGGTCACCTTGGGACGCGAAGTGAAGGCGCATCTGCCCGGCGACCACGAATTGGTGGGGCATGCGTCCAGGTTGGATGAATATGGTTCCCTCTTGGTGGTGGACCATGGCGGCCGCGAGCACGTCGTGACCGCCGGCGACGTCGTCCACCTGAGGACTACCGAAAGCGGTTATGCGTAAAGAGCTCCTGCGTGGGGAGCAAGTCATCGTGATCACGCGGCAGCAGCCCAGGATGCTCTTTGGTCCCGTCCTGGCATTCATCCTGGTCCCCGCTGCGGCCGCGTTCGCCTGTGCATGGATAGTAAAGGGCGGCCCCGGCAAGTTGCTTCCGGTCATCACGAGCGACTGGACCCAATGGTTGGTGGCCGCGTGCCTGGCGATAGTGGCGATTGTGCTGCTCGGCTACAGCCTGCCGCGATTCATCCGCTGGCGCGGCATACGGTACATCCTGACAAGCGGCCGGATAGTTGCCCGCTTCGGAATGCTTCGCCGGGGCGACTGGCAGGTTCCGCTGGCTGCGGTGCGCAGCGTGGGGATCGAACAATCGCTCCTCCAACGGATATTGCGCTCCGGGAATATATCCTTGGATACCGGGCACCCCGGCGCGGCCGTCCTCACCGACGTCCCGGAGGTCGGCAGGTTTCGAAGTTTCATCCTGGATGCCATGGCCGAGCTTCCGACGAATATCAGGTTCGGCCCCGGCGACGTGCCGGAGACCGGCGATTTTGACAGTTTTGCCGGACCAGGTGACTACCCTGGTGCCGCGTTGCCCTGGGATATGAGAGAAGGTGGAAGAGATGAGCGTTGACGAGCAGGAGCCTGAGTACATGGACCACGAGCCCGACGCCGTGCCCGAACCTTCCGTGGACCAGGCACCAACGGGGGTCCCCCCCGTCGTGTCCCCGCCAACCGGCGCCCTGTCGGCAGAACGGCTTGCCATCAAGGCTTTGGAAACAAGGCTGCTGGGCGGCGAACGCAAACTCCGGCGACGCGAAGTGGCGGCGGGCGCAGGCGTCTCGCTGCTGTCGGCCCGGAAACTATGGCGAGCGCTGGGTTTCCCCAACATCGGCGACCAGGACGTGGCATTCACAGAGCGCGACCTTGCCGCGCTTTCCACGATCCTTGACCTTGTCCGCGCAGGAAAGCTCACCGAGGAAGCTGCCATTTCCGTGACGCGCGCCATCGGGCAGATGACCGACCGCATGGTGGTGTGGCAAGTCGAGGCACTCATTGAAGACATGGTGGTGCAGCAAGGCATTCCCGACGCGGTTGCCCGCAAACAGTTGGTCAACGAACTGCCCAACCTCGTGGATGCCATGGAAGAGATCCTGCTGTACTCGTGGCGCCGCCAGATGAACGCCGGCGTGCAGCGCCTGGCCGTCCGTGCCGAAGCGGGCTTGCAGGCCAGCGAGGCCGGCCGCGAAGGCGACGAAGACGATGCCCCGTTGCCCTTGGCACGCGCCGTGGGCTTTGCCGACCTCGTCTCCTACACGAGCCTGTCACGCCGCATGAACGAGAAGACCCTAGCCCAGTTGGTCCAGCGCTTCGAGAACAAATGCGCGGAGATCATCTCCATCGGCGGTGGACGCCTCGTCAAGACTGTCGGCGACGAAGTCCTCTACATCGCCGAGACGCCGGCCGCCGGCGCTGAGATCTCCCTGGCACTCGCCCAGGCCTTCACGGAAGACGAAATCCTGCCGGAAGCCCGCGTGGCCATGGTCTGGGGGCGCATCCTTTCCCGTCTCGGCGATATCTACGGCCCCACCGTCAACCTTGCGGCCCGACTCACGGCCTTGGCTGAACCCGGCACGGTCCTCGTGGACGAGATGACGGCGGCAGCGCTCGGCCAGGACGATCGCTTCGTCCTGGTTCCGCAGGCCGCCGAGAACGTTCGTGGCTTCGGGGAAATCCTTCCTGTCCGGCTTGCCCGCGGCCTTGGCAAAGGACTGGTTCTCGACTGATGAATTCACCCTCCGCATCGACCGCCCCTGAGCCGGGATTCACGCTGAGCTATGGCTACGGGACGGACCGCGGACTCAGCCGGGAACTCAACGAAGATTCGTTCATTGCGGAGGATCCGGTCTTCGCAGTGGCCGACGGCATGGGCGGGCATGAGGCAGGCGAGATTGCCAGCGCCTTGTGCGTGCGTACTCTCGGCAGCCTGCCGCAATTGGCGTCGGGAGTCCGCTCGGCGACCGCTGTTGCCATGCAAGAGTGCATCTTCGCGGCCGACTTCCAGATCCGGAATGCCACAGGTGGCCGCGCCGGAACCACACTCACCGGCGTCGTCGTCGCTGAGCACATGGGCGTCCCGTATTGGCTGGTCATGAACATCGGCGATTCGCGGACGTATCGCTTGAGCGGGGGCGATTTCAGGCAGATCACCGTGGACCATTCGGAAGTCCAGGAACTCGTGGAGGCCGGAAGCATCACGCGTGACGAGGCCATGGTGCATCCGCGCCGCCATGTAGTGACCCGCGCCCTTGGAACCGGCGGCGCAAACGAGCCGGACTTCTGGTTGCTGCCCATCGAGGATGGGGACCGGATGCTGATCTGCTCGGACGGACTCACGGGGGAGCTGAACGACGAGCACATGTTCCGGATCCTGAGCACGGTGGAGAAGCCTCAGGACGCCGTGGACGCCCTCATCCAGGAGGCGTTGCTGAGCGGCGGACGGGACAACGTCACGGCGATCGTGGTGGATGCCAGACTCGGGTAATACGACGGCGAATGGGCCGGCGCACGCTCCTGCCGATGGGGTTTTTGGAGAACGGGATTTGCGACACGCCCGGACTATGTAGGAAGATTCCGGACAATACCACCCCAACTCCGGGCGGCCCGTGCCGTCCTGCAGAGGTAAACATGACCCAACGCTCCTCCGCGCGCTCTGGCGGCGCGAACCGTGCCGCTGTGCGACGCCCGTTCTCCGTTGCCCTCGCGGGCATTGCCATGGCTGTGGTGATGTGCGCTTTCCCGTTGCTTTCGGCCCACGCCGAGACCGTCATGGCTCCCGGCCAGGGACAAGTTTCGCCCACCTCCCCGGCCCCGGCCCCGGACCCGGCACCAACCGAGCCCACGCCGACACAGCCGAAAGTCGTGGAACCCGCTCCCTCCAAGCCGCCCGTCGTCGTGCCGGTTCAACCCGCCCCGGTGGCACCCGCGCCGGCCGCGCCTGTCGCCCCCGCCCAGGGCCCCGTGACTCAGGTGACGGTGGAACCGGAACCCGGCGTGGCGCCGTCGGAGGCTCCGGTGGCCTCCAGCCAGGCGACCCCGTCGGACAGCCCGACGACGAGCAGCGCCTCGCCGTCGGCGTCGTCCAATTGGAATACCCCCATCCAAGACGGGCTCAAGGCCACCCAGGCGGCCTCGGTGAGCGATGCCAAAGGGCCGGGTTCGGATATGTTCGCCGTGATCGCCATCATGGGCGGCGTGCTTTTGGTCGCGGCCGGCGGCATTGCCTTCGCTTTGTGGAGCCGCCACCACTTTACGCACTGATTCCTGCTCGTCCCTTCTTCCCGTCTTCCCGTCCCTTCTTCCCGTCCGGGGGCCCTATTTTGTCGCGGCTTTGCGGCAAGATAGGTACGTGAGCACAGCAGAGAGCGAAACCGCAGTTCCAACGGAAGCCGTACGGGAAGAGTACGAAAACCTCGCAGACCTCGTCCGCAAGTACCGCTACGCGTACTACCAGGAGGATGCGCCGACGGTTTCGGACGCCGAGTTCGATTCCCTCTACCGCCGCCTTGAGGAGCTCGAGGCCCTGCACCCGGAGCTCGTGTCCAACGATTCGCCCACGCAGGAAGTGGGCGGAGAGGTGTCGGCCGCTTTCGCCGCCGTCGAGCACCTTCAGAGGATGTACAGCCTGGAGGATGTCTTCACGCTGGACGAGTTGGAAGCGTGGGTCCGAAAGGCCGAGGCCTCGGTCGAAAGACTGGGCACAGCGGCTTCCCGCATTGCATGGCTGACGGAGCTTAAGATCGACGGCCTCGCCGTGAACCTGCTCTATCGCGACGGCAAGCTGGTCCGTGCCGCCACGCGCGGAGACGGCACCACGGGCGAGGACATCACCCACAACGTGCTCACCATCAAGGAGATCCCGCGCCAGCTCAGCGGCAGCGGATATCCGTCCGAGGTGGAAATCAGGGGCGAAGTCTTTATTCCGTCCAAGGCTTTCGCCGAATTCAACGAAGCGCTGATCGAGGCCGGCAAGGCGCCGTTGGCCAACCCCCGCAACGCCGCGGCCGGTTCCCTCCGCCAGAAGGACCCGGCGGAAACGGCCAAACGTCCATTGCGGATGTTCGTCCACGGCATCGGGGCGCGCGAAGGCCTGGATGCCACCAGCCAGTCGGAAACGTACAAGCTCCTGGAAGAATGGGGCTTGCCGGTCAGCCCGTACCTGAAGGTCCTGGACTCCTTCGAGGAGGTCCTGGACTTCATCAAGCACTTCGGTGAGCACCGGCACGACCTCCTGCACGAGATCGACGGCATCGTGGTCAAAATCGACGACTTCGCCACGCAGCGTGCCCTCGGCTACACCTCGCGGGTTCCTCGTTGGGCCGTTGCCTACAAGTACCCGCCGGAGGAAGTCCACACCAAGCTGCTGGACATCCAGGTCAACGTTGGCCGCACGGGCCGCGTCACCCCGTACGGGGTGATGGAACCGGTCAAGGTGGCCGGATCCACCGTGGAGATGGCCACCCTGCACAACCAGGATGTGGTCAAGGCCAAGGGCGTCATGATCGGCGACATCGTGGTGCTGCGGAAGGCCGGCGATGTCATTCCCGAGATCGTCGGGCCGGTATTGGCGCTGCGTGATCAACAGGATCCTCCCGTGCGTGAGTTCGTGATGCCCACGGAATGCCCGTCCTGCCACACGCCGCTGGCTCCGGCGAAGGAAGGCGACGTCGATATCCGCTGTCCCAACGCGAAGTCGTGCCCGTCCCAACTGCGCGAGCGTGTCTTCCACGTCGCGAGCAGGGGCGCCTTCGACATTGAAGCGTTGGGGTGGGAAGCAGCCATCGCCCTCACGCAGCCCGCCGAACCGGAAATTCCGCCCCTGCGCAGCGAGGCGGCGTTGTTCAGCCTCAGACCGGAGGACCTCGCCGACGTCCGCATCCGCCGTGAGAAGCGCTCCAAAGGCGTGGGCACGGGAACGTTCGAACTGGTGCCCTACTTCTATTCCAAGGCCACCGCCAAGACCCCTTCAAAACCCACGGCCACCACGGAGAAACTGTTCAAGGAACTCGAGAAAGCCAAGACGCAACCCCTCTGGCGCGTCCTCGTTGCCCTGTCCATCCGGCACGTCGGCCCCACTGCTTCCAGGGCGCTGGCTACGGCCCTGGGGAGCATGGACGCCATCCGGGCCGCCTCGGAGGAGGAACTGGCCAACGTTGACGGGGTGGGACCGACCATAGCCGCGGCACTCAAGGAATGGTTTGCCGTCGACTGGCACCAGGAAATCGTTGATAGCTGGGCCGCCGCCGGGGTGCGCATGGTTGACGAACGCGACGCAGGCGTCGAGCGGAACCTCGAAGGCCTCACCATCGTGGTGACGGGTTCGTTGCCCACGCTTAGCCGCGACGAAGCCAAGGAAGCCATCATCATCCGGGGCGGCAAGGCAGCCGGCTCGGTTTCCAAGAACACCAGTTACGTCGTGGCCGGAGAGAACGCAGGCTCCAAGCTGGACAAGGCTGAGCAGCTCGGCATCCGGGTGTTGGACGAGGATGGCTTCAAGGCATTGCTCGACGGCGTCCTGGAACCAGCCGGCGGCATCGCTCCGGATGATGAAGACGCCGCTGTTGCCAGGGCGGAAATGGAAGCCTCGTCGGACACGGACGCCGCCGAATGACGGCCGATGTCTTGGAGCTTCTCGCCGTCGCCCGCACGGCGGCCGCGGCAGGAGCGGAGGTGCTCGCAGCCAGGCCTGCCGGCCCCGACTCGGCCGGGAACCTCGGCGTCGTGAACAAGGGCGACGCCGGCGACTGGGTGACGGCCTTCGACGTCGCGGCGGAGAACGCTGTGCGGAGCGCCATCACGGCAGCCCGCCCGCACGACGCCATCACGGGCGAAGAGCACGGCACCACCCGGCCCGAGCACCCCAGTGGCTATCGATGGTCCATCGATCCGCTGGACGGCACCACCAACTTCATCCGTAATATCGTCTACTACGCCACGTCCGTGGCCGTTGCGGATGCCGACGGCGTCTGGCTGGCCGGCGTCGTCAACGCCCCCGCGCTGGGACGCATCTACTCGGCGGCACGCGGCCACGGAGCGTGGCTTGAAGAAAACGGGCAGCGCACCCAGCTGAGCGGACCGCTTTTGGGCCGCACCGGGCTGATCGTTGCCTCCGGGTTCAGCTACGATCCCGCCACGAGGGCCGAGCAGTTCGCCGGGCTCGGGAACCTCATGGAAGGCTTTGCCGACCTCCGCCGGTTGGGCTCTGCAGCGTTGGACCTGTGCCTTGTGGCCGATGGAACCTACGACGCCTTCGGAGAGCGGGGGCTCAACGAACACGACTACGCGGCAGGCGCCCTGATCGCCGAGGAAGCCGGATGCTGGGTCCGGCGCCCACGGCTGAGAAGCCCGCTGGACGGCGGCCCCACAGATGCGGACCGTTTGGAAGCGTGGACCTGCGCGGGAACCCTTGAGCTCTCGGGCAAGTTCCCGCTCTAGCCCCTGCGACGCCCGCTCGCTTATGTGGTGTTTCCCGCGGACGCCCCCTCACTTATGTTGGCTTTTTGGGCGACGGGGTCCGAGTCCCGTCAGGCGCCGGCATTGGCGAGCGGCCCCACCGCTGAGAACCGGTTCGCGGGGCGTTCCAAGCCGTAGTGTTCGCGCAGCGTGTCACCGCTGTACTCGCTGCGGAACAGCCCGCGTTCGCGCAGCACCGGCACCACCTGGTCAACAAAAGTCTCGAGACCCGACGGTAGAACGGCCGGCATGATGTTGAAGCCGTCGGCCGCGCCGTTTTCGAACCATAGCTGGATCGCATCGGCGACTTGCTCCGGCGTTCCGGCGAAGGTCAGGTGTCCTCGGCCGCCTCCCAGCCTGCCGATCAGTTGCCGTACCGTGAGTTTCTCGCGGCGGGCCAACTCCACAATGAGGGTATAGCGGCTCTTCGCTCCTTCGATCGAGTCCTCGTCCGGGAGATCCGCGGGAAGCTGCCGGTCCAGCGGCAGCTCCTCAGGATCCACCCGGAGGGTCCTGGCAAGCTCGGCCCTGGCGTATTCGGGCCGGATGAGCTCGTCCAATTCGCGTTCCAGGTAAAGGGCTTCGGCTTGGGTGGAGGCGATCACGGGGACAATTCCCGGCAGGATCTTGAGGCTCTCAGCTGACCGGCCGAGTGCGACGGTCCGGGCCTTGAGGTCAGCGTAGAACGCCTGTGCAGCTTCCAGGGTTTGCTGGGCGGTGAACACTGCCTCCGCGTACCTCGCCGCCAGGCCCTTGCCGTTCTCGGAGGAGCCCGCCTGGACAATCAGGGGATGGCCTTGGCGTGAGCGCGGCACATTGAGCGGCCCTTGGACCCGGAAATGCTTGCCCACATGATTGATGGGCCGGACCTTGGCCGAGTCTGCCCAGACGCCGCCCTCCTTGTCCGCGAGCACGGCGTCGTCCTCCCAGCTGTCCCAGAGCTTGGCGGCCACCTCCAGGAACTCGGCTGCCCGTTCGTAGCGGGTGGCATGGGCGGGCTGATCATCTATGCCGAAGTTGCGTGCAGCTTCCGGTCCGGCGGTGGTCACGACGTTCCAGCCGGCCCTGCCACCACTGACGAAGTCCACCGAGGCGAAGCGCCTGGCCAGGTTGAAGGGATCGTTGTACGTGGTGGACGCCGTGGCGATGAGGCCAATCTTTTCGGTCGCAGCCGCAATCGCGGTGAGCAGCACCGTCGGTTCCAGCTTCCCCGCGGGGCGGCGTCCGACGTCGCCGAAGATCACGGGGGAGTCGGCGAAGAAGATCGAGTCGAACGTGCCGCGCTCGGCGATTTGTGCGAGGTTTTGGTAGTGCCGGATGTCGGTGTTGGCGCGCGGGTTGCTTTCCGGCAGCCGCCACGAAGCTTCGTGGTGGCCGGTGCTCATGAGGAAGGCGTTGAGGTGGAGTGTGCGTTGCTGCGGGCTCATGGGGGTTCCTTTCGTTGGGTCCTGGCCGCCAATCAACCACGCGGCACCCGCCCTGCGCCAGCATCGCGAAACCTTCCCGCAACAGCAGGAAACCAGGCTTCACCGTCCGCAACCCGACTCAATCTGGCGCCATGCACAGCAATGTTTCAGGCGCCGCCGATGCTCGCTCGGTGTGTATGTGAGCGGGCGTTGGGGTGTGGGGGTGTGTATGTGAGCGGGCGTTGGGGGGTGATAGTTCGGTCACGGAAACGGCGCTTTGGCGCACCGGCCCCCGTGGACGCGACTACCATGGATCAGTGCATTCGCAGATTACTGTCCGTCCCGCCCTGCCCGAAGACTACGCCGCCGTAGCCCGTATCACGATGGCGTCGTACGTGACCGCTGGCTACTACGGCAGCCCGGATCACCCGTACCTGGAGAAGCTGCGCGATGTGGCCGGCCGCGCCCGGCACGCCGACGTTTTCGTCGCCGAGCGCGATAGCAGGGTCATCGGCTCCGTCACGTCAGCCAAGGCCGGAGGCGACTTTTCGGACATTGGCCTTCCGGACGAACTCGAAATGCGCACCTTGGTGGTTGACCCGGAGGTTCAGCGCTCCGGCGCGGGACGAGCCCTCGTTCAGGCGGTAGTCGACCAAGCCCGCTCGATGGATGGCATCAACGCCGTTTCGCTCACCACCGGCGCCACGTGGGAAAGCGCGAATGCCCTCTACGCCAAGACCGGATTCGAGAGGGAGCCCGAGCGCGACTGGTTCGTACCCGGGACCGACATAAAGCTGTTCGTTTACCGGCAGGATGTCCGCCAGCCATAAAGTTTCCTCGTAAACCCCGGTCATCGGGCCGGGTGCGGAAACTGAGAAAGGCGCGGCATGCGCAAGACATTCGGCACGGGTTCGGTCTGGGAACAGACCCTTGGATACTCCCGGGCGGTCCAGGTGGACAACACGCTCTTCATTTCGGCCACGGCGGCCAGTGGCCCCGATGGCATTGTGGGCAATGACTTCTACTCGCAGACCAAGTACATCCTCGAAAAGCTCGAAGCGGTCCTGGCTGACGCCGGGTTCTCTTACGAGGACGTCGTGCAGTCCAAGCTCTACCTGACCGACATCAGCAAGTGGGAAGACGCCGGACGTGCGCACGGCGAAGTCTTCGGCGAGATCGGTCCCACCCTTTCCCTGGTCCACGTCCTGCCGTTCCTCGACCCGGAAATGCTGGTCGAAATCGAACTGGTAGCCCAGAAGAGCGCCTAAGAACGATCAAGGGTTGGGCGCGAGCTGGCAGCAGATGCCCTCAGAAACGGCGGGGAGGGTCATTTGCTGCCAGTTCGCGCGGGGACGCCGTAGCGGTGTTCCGGGCGGCCCGTGGTGCCGTACCGCAGTTGGATCTCGACGGCGCCGTCGTCGCCCAGCGAGGACAGGTACCGTTGCGCCGTGGCGCGCGAGACGCCCACCCGTTCCGCCACTTCCGTGGCCGAGTATTGTTCCCCCGGCGCCAGGGACTCCAGCACTGACGCTTCGGTCGCCGAACGGGCCTTTCCCGACGGCGCCACGTCACCGGCGACGAGCGCCCGCCGTGGTCAGCATGGTCATGGCCGCGGCTGTCCTCACAGGTGTCCTCAACGGCACCGGCATGGTCAAGGAAATGTCCCGGTGGCTGGTCCACATCATCCCCGCCGAGGTGGGTCCGTTCATGGCCGTCATCACCGGCCTGCTCAGCATCCCGATGACGTTCTTCATGAGCAACGACGCCTTCTACTTCGGTGTCCTGCCGGTCCTGAGCGAAACCGCCGCGCACTACGGCATCAGCGGCGCAGAAATGGCCCGCGCCTCCATCGCCGGCCAGCCCTTCCACCTCCAGAGCCCCCTGGTCCCCGCGATCCTGCTCCTCGTCTCGCTGGCCGAGGTGGAACTGGGAGACCACCACAAGAAGGTCCTGTGGCGCACGGCGGTCATCTCCGTCGTCATGCTCGCAGTAGGCATGCTGACTGGAGCTATCGGCATCGGGTAGCAAAGCGATCACCCGCACCAAGCAACGCGGGGTCACTTACAGCCCATCCCGGACCTCCGGATGGACCGTAAGTGACCCCGCGTTGTTCGTCGTCCAACCAACGTAGACTAGTCCGGAAAACCATTTGAACTTTGCAGGGGAGATCCATGGCTGCGATCAACCGTGACGACGTCGCGCATCTTGCGCGTCTGGCTCACATTGAAATGAGTGCCGAAGAGCTGGACAGGATGGCCGGCGAGCTTGCCGTCATCGTGGACTCGGTGAAGTCCGTCAGCGAAGCCGCCGGGGACGATGTCCCGGCTACGTCCCACCCGATTCCGTTGAGCAACGTGTTCCGTGAGGACGTCGTGGGCCACACCTTCACGGCTGAGCAGGCGTTGTCCGGGGCTCCGGATTCCTTCGAGGGCCGCTTCAAGGTTCCGGCAATCCTGGATGAGGACTAAGCGAATGACTGAATTGAACAACTCCGAACTCATCCGCCTGTCCGCAGCACAGCTGGCCGCCAAGCTGGCCGCGCGCGAGGTCACGTCCGTCGAGGTCACCCAGGCATACCTGGACCGCATCGCGGATGTCGATGGGCAAGTCAACGCATTCCTGCACGTCAACGCTGAAGAAGCGCTCGCCGTCGCCGCCGAGGTGGACGCGATCCGCGCCGCCGGCGGTGCCGAAGCTGAAGCGCTGCACGAACTCGCCGGCGTACCCATCGCCGTCAAGGACCTCATCGTCACCATTGGCCAGCCCACCACGGCCGGTTCCAAGATCCTCGAGGGCTGGCACAGCCCCTATGACGCCACCGTCATCAAGAAGCTGCGCGCAGCGAAGATGCCTATCCTGGGCAAGACCAACCTGGACGAATTCGCCATGGGGTCCTCCACGGAACACTCGGCTTACGGCCCCACCCGCAACCCGTGGGACCTGGACCGCATTCCCGGCGGCTCCGGCGGTGGCTCCGCGGCCGCCGTCGCAGCTTTCGAAGCTCCCCTGGCCCTCGGCACGGACACCGGCGGGTCCATCCGTCAGCCAGGCGCCGTCACCGGAACTGTCGGCATGAAGCCCACCTACGGTGCGGTCTCGCGCTACGGCGCCATTGCCATGGCGTCTTCGCTGGACCAGATCGGCCCCGTTTCGCGGACCGTGCTGGACTCGGCCCTGCTGCAGGAAGTCATCGGTGGCCACGACCCCTTCGACTCCACTTCGCTGACGGACCCCTTCGACACCCTCGTTGCAGCAGCCAAGACGGGCAACGTCACGGGCATGAAGATCGGCATCATCAAGGAACTCCACGGCGAGGGCTACCAGGCCGGCGTCGAGAACCGTTTCAACGAGTCCCTTGAGCTGCTCAAGGAGGCCGGCGCGGAAATCGTCGAGGTTTCCTGCCCCAACTTCAAGTACGCGCTGGGCGCCTACTACCTGATCATGCCGTCCGAGGTTTCGAGCAACCTGGCCAAGTTCGACGGCGTGCGCTACGGTCTGCGGGTTCTGCCCGAGGACGGCCCCATGACAATCGAACGCGTCATGGCCGCTACCCGCGCCGCCGGTTTCGGCGATGAAGTCAAGCGCCGCATCATCCTGGGCACCTACGCCCTGAGCGCAGGCTACTACGACGCCTACTACGGTTCCGCGCAGAAGGTCCGCACGCTCATCCAACGCGACTTCGACGCCGCGTTCACGCAGGCCGATGTCCTGATTTCGCCGACGGCTCCCACCACGGCCTTCAAGCTGGGGGAGAAGCTCGACGATCCGTTGGCCATGTACCTCAACGACGTCGCCACCATCCCGGCGAACATGGCCGGTATCCCGGGCTTGTCCCTGCCGGGCGGCCTGGCCGACGAAGACGGCCTGCCCGTCGGCATTCAGCTGCTGGCGCCTGCCCGCGAGGACGCCCGACTGTACCGTGTGGGCGCTGTCCTTGAATCCTTGCTCGAAGAGAAGTGGGGCGGCCCCTTGCTGGACCGTGCGCCTGTTCTCGGTTCCAGCTCCACCATCGCCGGAGGTTCCAACTGATGTCTACCGACGCCATCCTCAGCTTCGAAGAGGCCATGGAAAAGTACGATCCCGTCCTTGGCTTCGAGGTCCACGTGGAGCTCAACACCAAGACCAAGATGTTCTCCTCCGCCCCGAACGTCTTCGGCGACGAGCCGAACACCAACGTCAACGAGGTCGATCTCGGCATGCCCGGCGTCCTGCCCGTGGTGAACAAGACCGCAGTGGAATCCTCCATCAAGATCGGCCTTGCCCTGAACTGCAAGATCGCCGAGTCGTGCCGCTTCGCCCGGAAGAACTACTTCTACCCGGACACACCGAAGAACTTCCAGACGTCCCAATACGACGAGCCCATCGCGTACGACGGCTACCTGGACATCGAACTCTCGGACGGCACGGTATTCCGCGTCGAGATCGAACGCGCACACATGGAAGAGGACGCCGGAAAGCTCACCCACATGGGTGGCGCCACGGGACGCATCCAGGGCGCCGACTACTCGCTCGTGGACTACAACCGCTCCGGTGTTCCGCTCGTGGAAATCGTCACCAAGCCGATCGAGGGCGCAGGCAGCCGGGCACCCGAGCTCGCCAAGGCCTACGTTGCCGCAGTGCGCGAAATCGTCAAGAACCTCGGCGTTTCCGACGCCAAGATGGAACGCGGCAACGTCCGTTGTGATGCGAACGTCTCCCTGCGCCCGCACGGCCGCGAACGTTTCGGCATCCGTTCCGAGACGAAGAACGTGAACTCGCTGCGCGCCGTCGAGCACGCCGTCCGTTACGAAATCCAGCGCCACGCCGCCGTTTTGGACTCCGGCGAGCCGGTCGTCCAGGAAACGCGCCACTGGCACGAGGACACGCGCACGACGACGTCGGGCCGGGCAAAGTCCGACGCCGACGACTACCGCTACTTCCCGGAGCCGGACCTCGTTCCGATCCTCGCGTCCCGTGAATGGGTCGAGGAACTGCGCGCCACGCTGCCCGAGCCGCCCGCGGCCCGCCGCAAGCGGCTCCAGGCCGACTGGGGCTATTCGGACCTCGAGTTCCGCGACGTCGTGAACGCCGGCGTCATGGACTCCATCGAGGAAACCATCGCCGCCGGTGCCAGCGCCTCTGTGGCACGTAAGTGGTGGATGGGCGAGATCGTCGGACGCGCCAAGACGGCCGACGTCGATCCCTCCGAACTCGGCGTCACGCCGGAAACCATCGTGGAGCTCAACAAGCTCGTCGAGGGCGGCAAGATCAACAACAAGATGGCTTCCCAGGTGCTCGACGGCGTCCTCGCCGGCGAGGGCACCCCGGCGGAGATCGTCGAGAAGCGCGGCCTCGCCGTTGTGTCCGACGACGGCCCCCTGTTGGAAGCGATCGACGCCGCACTTGCGGCCCAGCCCGACGTCGCGGAGAAGATCCGCGGCGGCAAGCTTCAGGCCATCGGTGCGATCGTCGGCGGAGTCATGAAGGCTACCCGCGGGCAGGCCGACGCCGGCCGTGTCAGGGAGCTGATCCTGGAGAGGCTCGGCGTCGAAGGCTAGTCCCCGCCGCCACCCTACCCTGCCCCAACTAGGTCGCAGTTGTTGTCGTTATGAGCCGTCAGAACGACAACAACTGCCGGGCCCACGCCGCCCGGGTTCCCTGGCCGAGCGAAGCGAGGTTAGGGAGGCGGTGGGGACTGGTTGTGTCTGGATCCACAGCCGCTACACAGCTTCAAGGATCATGATGGAGTCATCAGTTCTTTGCTGCCCGCCCCTTACCGGCTCGGGGAGGAGCGGAGGAAGGATTCGGCCATGTCCACGATGACTCCGGGGCTTCGCAAGGCCCTCATCGCCGGCGGTATCGCCGTCGTGCTGAGCGGCGGTGGTGTGGCTGCAGTCTGGGCTGCGGGCCAGATCATCCCCTCGTACGTAGAGGCTGCGACGCCCACAAGCACGGCATCGCCGGCCACTCCGCCGCCCGGGGCTACCTCGCCGGCTACCCCGTCGCCCGGCAAGGGCCGGCCGTTCCCGGTACTTCCCCGCGGCCTCGCAGGCCCGGGGATCCACGGTGAGTTCACGGTCAAGAACAGCGACGGCAGCTACACGACCCTGGTGACGCAGCGGGGCACTGTGCAGTCCGTCAGCGATTCGAGCATTTCGGTGAAGAGCGATGACGGATTCACGCAGAGTTACGCGATCACCCCGTCTACCACCATCGTCAAGCTCCCCGCCTCCGGAACCGGCATGCAAGGCCGGCGGCCATCGCCCCAAACCATCAAGGCCACCGACCTGAAGGCGGGGGACACCGTCGCAGTCTCCGGTACGAAGAGCGGCACCACGGTCACGGCCACGCGCATTATCGGGGGTACCCTGCCCACGGCGCCCAATGATGGCGGACGGCGGCTGGGCTATGGGGGCGTTTCTTCCTGACCCGGCGCCCGGTCGTCTGGCTATGATGCTACTACCGCCGAACCACGCCCGTGGTTCGGCGGCTTAGCCAAGAAGGAGACGAATGCGCCCCACGATCAAGTCCGTGGCGGCGGCAGCCGGGGTTTCGACGGCGACTGTGTCCTACGTGCTCTCAGGCAGGAGCGGCAAAGACGGCAGCAGGAGCGGGTCCGGCGTGGCCCCCGCTACCGTGCTGCGGGTTCAAGAGGCTGCCCTTGCCCTCGGATATCGCCCCAACCAATCGGCCAGGGCGATCCGCACCGGACGAACGAACCTGCTCATGTTGTCGCTGACCATGATCTCGGATCCATGGGCACTGGATGTGAGCCGCGCCGTCGGTGCGGCTGCTGCCCAACGCGGCATTACGCCCATGATCCTGGCCGATACCGACTGGCGGGTCGCCCTGAAACGGCAAAACGCAGACGTTACCTTCATCGACGGCGCCGAAGAGCCCGGGGATGCCGAACTGCTGGCGCAGGCGGCGAGATTGCAGCGCTTGGTGGTTTTCAGCGACACCATGGAACCTGAGGGATTCGACGTCGTGCGGCCCTTGGCCGGTTCGTCTTGCGAACAGGCGGTGGATCACCTCACCGGGCGGCACCGCCGGGTAGCTTGCCTGATCTCCTCAAGGCATTCGGTGAGCACCATGGACATCCGGTTGGGCGCCTACACCCGTGGCCTGGCCAAGGCTGGTTTGGATTACCGGGACGACTACGTCGAGACGTATGACCGCGACGAACTCAGCGCCTTCGATGCAGCGCTGCGACTCCTGCAGCGGGCCGACCGGCCGACGGCGATCTATGCGACCACCGACTTCGCCGCGATCGCAGCCATCCACGCGGCCCAACGGCTGCAACTCCGCATTCCCGAGGACATCGAAGTCCTCGGTATCGGCAACACCACTGAAGGCGAGCGCATGACGCCGTCGTTGACCACCGTCGGTCCCGAGGGCTTTTTCGATGGACTGGCCGCATTTTTGCTCGATCGCGCAGAGAATCCCGATGAACCGGCGAGCGTCCTGGAATTCCCGTGGAAGCTCATCGTGAGGGAATCAGCGCCCTCGGTGTGAACCACGCCGCCCGAATGTGAACCTGACCCTATTCCCGCGGCGTGCCAAGGCGCGTGCCCGATGATCATCCCACCCGCTCTCCATGCACTTTGATGACGTTTTCCACCCATAAAAGTTAAAGAAAGATCATTCCGCATCTTGCCTTTAAACGATTAACATGATGTGATCAACTGCACAACACCAGTTGGGTTGGCTGTTCGCCGAATGCGGGCCCGCCCCGAAGGACCGTCGGTCTTCTGACCAAGACATCGGAGAATTCTTATGAACCACAACGTGACCCGCAGGTCATTCCTTTCCTTTGCGGCTGCCGGTGCCGCCGTCGTTTCGCTCGCCGCCTGCGGCGGGAACAGTGCCGCCGGGGGTAGCGCAGCCAAGGCCGCCTACGCTGCTCCCGCCAAGGACCTGAGCGCCGAGCTGAGTTACGCCATCTGGGACGCGGCGCAAAAGCCCGCGATGCAGAAGATCGTGGCCGAGTTCAACAAGCAATACCCGAACATCAAAGTCACCATCGACGTCACGCCGTCGAAGGGCTCGGCCTACTGGACGAAGATCCAAACCCAGGCAAGCAGCAACACCCTGCCGGACGTTTTCTGGATGAATGGCCCGCACATCAAGCTTTACGCGCAAAACAACCAGCTGATGCCCTTGGACGGCCTGGTGTCCGGCAAGGCAGTGGATACGGCCAATTACCCCAAGGCGTTGGTCGATCTGTACACCATCAACGGGGCGTTCTACGGGGTACCCAAGGACTTCGACACCAGCGCGCTTTTCTACAACAAAGCCCTCTTCAAGGAAGCCGGCGTGTCCGAGCCGACGTCCAACTGGACGTGGGACGACGTGAAATCCGCCGGCGCCAAGTTGTCCAAGTTCTATCAGGGCAAGGGCGTCTACGGGTATGCCGGTGACCTCACCGGCGGCCAGACCAGCTACTACAACACGATGATCGAAGCCGGCGGGACCATCATCTCAACTGATGGCAAGAAGTCCGGATACGATTCCGCAGGCTCAATCGCGGGCCTCCAGTTCTGGCGCGACCTGATCGAATCCGGCGTATCTCCCTCGATGCAGCAATTGACGGACACCGCATCGAGCGACATGTTCACGTCCAGGAAATTGGCCATGACCATGGATGGATCCTGGACAGTCGGTCCGGCCCAGAAAGCCCTTGGTGACGATCTGGGCATTGCCAGCCTCCCGAAGGGGCCGAAGAGCAACCAGAGCGTGATCCACGGCCTTGCCAACGTCATTCCCGCCAATGCGAAGAACCCGGCCGCTGCGCAGGCGTTCGTGGCCTTCCTGGGAACCCAGGATGCCGCCAGGATCCAGGCTGAAACCGGAACAGTCATCCCGGCCTTCAACGGCACGCAGGATGCCTGGGTCAAGTCTGTTCCCTCGGTTGACCTCAGTGTCTTCCTTGAGCTGGCCAAGGATGCTTCGCCCTACCCGGCGTCGGCAAACACGTCCGCCTGGAACGAACTTGAGAACACCTTGCTGCCGCAGGCGTTCGCCGGCACCAAGCCGGTTGCCGACGTCGCCAAGGACCTTGCCAGCCAGATGAATGCCGCGCTGGCCAAAGAATCATGAAAGCCCAGACCCTGACGCCGGCCTCCAAAAGCAGCCGGGCCGCCCAAGCAACAGGGGGTCACCGCAGAGGAAAATCGAAGTCGGATGGCTGGTGGCCATGGTTGTTCGTGGTGCCTACCGTTGCGGGCATCGGCGTTTTCTACCTTTGGCCGATCGTCCAGACGTTCTACTACAGCTTCACCAAGTGGGGCGTCTTCGGCGGAACCAAGTTCATCGGCCTGGACAACTACGTACGGATGTTCGCGGATTCCACTATTCCGCAGTCGATCCTCAATACGTTGATCTACACGGTTGTCGTGCTCCTGGGGATTCCCATCGCGGTCATTCTCGCGTCCTTGATCGAGCGGCCCGGCCTGCGCTTCGCAGCCCTGTACCGGACGCTGTACTTCATTCCCTACATCACCATGCCGGCCGCCGTCGGGATCGTGTGGAGGCTGATCTACAACGGTGACTTCGGACCCATCAACTGGTTCTTGGGCTTGTTCGGGATCCAGGGCCCCTACTGGACATCCACGCCGGGGTTCGCACTGCTCGCCGTGGCTACCGTGGGGCTTTGGATGTCGCTTGGATTCAACCTCATCATCATCAGCGCGGGACTGCGCGAGATCCCGCGGGAGCTCTTCGAAGCCGCGGAAATGGACGGGGCCAGCCGGGTCCGCCAATTCTTCAGCATTACCGTTCCGTTGTTGACGCCCAGCATCTTCTTCGTCACGATCGTCACCGTGATCAGCGGCTTCCAGTTGTTCGATCTCCTGTACGTGATGATGGGCAAAGCCAACCTGGCGATGCCGCAGACGCAAAGCCTCGTGTACATCTTCTACAACCAGGCCTTCCTGCAGAACGACAAGGGCTATGCCGCAGCCATCGGCATCCTGATCCTGGTCATCATCGCTCTTCTGACCGCTTTCCAGTTCCGTATCCAGAAGAGGTGGGTCAACTATGTCTGAATCGATGCTTTCAACAAAGAGCGGCGTCGAATCGCGACTGAGCGGAGCGGCTGAAACCAGCCCGTCTCAAGCAGGAGGCAAACCCGCGGAACCCGGGGGCCGCGACGGCAAGAGCCACAGCACCAAGGGCACCAAACGCCACAGCACCAAAGGTGGCAAGCAGGGCTCGAACGTCCTGGCTCACTGTGTACTGGCCATTGGCGGCTTGGCCATGATCTCGCCGCTCCTGTACCAGATCGTCATGTCGCTTTCGACGAACGCCGAAGTCCAAAGCACGCCGCCCACACTGTGGCCCGGCGTCGTCCAATGGCATAATTTCGCGGACGTCTTCACCTCCATGAATTTCGGTTCACAGCTCTGGGTGACGGTGGCAATCACTGTGGTCAGGGTGATCGGCCAGGTGCTCCTCTGTTCGATGGCGGGCTACGCCTTCGCGCGGATGCGGTTCCGGTTCAAAGGGCCCATCCTGGCCATTGTCTTGTCGATCATCATGGTGCCGTCGCAATTGTTCCTGATCCCGCAGTACCAGATCATCCAAAACCTGGGTTGGCTGAACAGCATCGCCGGCATCGTGGCTCCGGGCATCTTCAGCGCCTTCGGCCTGTTCCTGATGCGCCAGTTCTTCATGGGGCTGCCGGACGAACTCGAAGACGCGGCACGGCTCGACGGTGCCAATCCATTCCAGATCTTCTTCCGGGTCATGCTGCCGCTCGCGGCAAACGGCCTGTGGGCACTGGTCATCATTACCGTGCTGTGGTCCTGGAATGACCTCCTGTGGCCCTTGGTGGTGACGTCGACGGCGAACGCCGCGCCGTTGAGCGTCGGGCTTTCCAATCTCCAGGGTGAGCACGCCAACAATTACCCGATCCTCATGGCGGCATCCTTGATGGCCATGGCGCCGATCCTGATCATGTTCCTGCTCATGCAGAAACGTGTCATGGCAGGCATCGGCCGCTCCGGACTCAAGTAGAGACCCAGTTAGAGCCCTACGTAGAGACCACGTAGAGCCCCATGCAGAGACCCAATCAGGAAGGATCGCGGCCTTGACGGAACAGAATCAGGTCCCACAGGACGGCTGGTCGTTCGTGCTGGTGGACTCCTTGGAAAAGGTCTACCCGGACGCTCCACCACGGCCTTTCGACAGGACCATCCCGATGTCCGTTTTTCCCGGCGAGACCGCGTCGGTCCAGGTGGCCCTCAGGCCGCCCATGAAACACGATTTTCGGCTGTCGGGGCCGTTGGAAGTTGCAATCGATGGTCCGGCGGCAGCGTTTTCCTCCATTTCGCAGGTTGAGCTGGTGCCTTGTTCCTTGGCGGCATTCCCGCAGCATGATGGCGGCTATGACCGGGACACTCCCGGTTTGTATCCCGACCTTTTGCGGCCAGCCCCGGACGGGCTGATCAAGCCCCTCTATGGGCAATGGACGGCTGCATGGATCGACCTCGTGGTGCCCTCCGTGGAGCACTGGGGCGATCACGAACTCGGGATCTCGGTGCGGGACATGGGAGGGAACACGCTCTTCAGCACCCAGATCGACGTCACGGTCCTCGGGACTAAAGCCCCGGAATTGGAGATCGTGAACGCGCACTGGTTCCACTGCGACGGCTTGGCGAGCCATTACGGCGTCGGCGTCTTCAGCGAGGAGCATTGGTCGATCATCGATGCCTTCATGGGGTCTGCGGCACGGATGGGAGCCAACTCGCTCCTGACGCCGACGTGGACTCCTCCGCTGGACACAGCCGTCGGGGGAACACGGCTGCCCACCCAGCTGATTGGGATCCGCGAAGACTCCGGCTACCACTTTGATTTCAGCAAGCTGCTGCGCTGGCTGGGCCTTTGCGCCAAACACGGCATCCAGTACGTGGAAATCGCCCACTTGTTTACGCAATGGGGTGCCAAGGCGACGCCGGCGATCTATGTCGAGACCACGCAAGGCCTGGAACGGCGCTTTGGCTGGGACGTGTCGTCGACGTCGCCGTCCTACCGGGAGCTCATGGCCGGGCTGCTGCCGGCCTTGCGTTCATTCCTCGCGGAGCATTGGTCCCTTGACCGGGTCATATTCCACATTTCCGATGAACCCGAGGGGGCCGAAGCCCTGGCGGGGTACCAGCAGGCAAAGGACGTCGTCGCGGATCTCCTGGATGGTCTGACGGTGGTTGACGCCCTGAGCGACTTTGAGTTCTACAGCAGCGGAGCTGTGCCGAAACCGGTTGTGGCAAGCGATGCCGTGGCACCGTTCCTGGCGGCCGGGGTGAAGGACTTGTGGGTCTATTACTGCGTCGGGCAGGACACCGGCGTTGCCAACCGGTTCATTTCCATGCCTTCAGTGCGAAACCGGGTGTTGGGCCACCAGCTCTTCGCTCTGGGATGTGCCGGCTTCCTGCATTGGGGATTCAACTTCTACAACACAGCCCACTCGCTGGCGCCCGTCGACCCGTTCAAGGACACCTGTGCCGGAGGGGCTTTTCCTGGCGGCGACGCCTTCATGGTCTACCCGGGACCGGATGGGGTGCCGTGGGAGTCGATCCGTTACAAGGTGTTCGCCCAGGCCATGTGGGACCACCGGGCACTCTCGCTCCTGGCCGCGCTGGCCGGCCGCGAGGAGGTGCTGGCGCTCATCGATTCGAACGGCTCGGGCGGGAGCCTCGCCATGGACAGCTTCAGCTACGACCCCCTCCATTACCGAAGGGTCCGCGAGCTGGTCAACCAGGGAATCGCGCAGCGCGTGGGTCAAACGCGCCGGCGCATCAACTCATCTAGTTAGGAAAGTATTTATGGACCTCAAAGTAGGCATCGTCGGATTCGGCTTGCGGTCGTCACTGTGGCGCCATGCGCACAAGCCCGGCCACGGTTCGGAAGTCACCGTCGTGTGCGATCTGGGCGAGCGCGGCAGGGCGGATGCGGCCGACAAGATCCCGACGGCGGTAATCACCGATGACTTGGACGTCTTGTTGACCTCCGGCCTGGACGCGGTCCTGGTCCTGACTCCGGACAACCAGCACGCCGCCGTCGCCGTCCGGACGCTCAAGGCGGGCATTCCCACCTTCTGCGAGAAACCGCTTGACGTCACGCTGGAGGCAGCCGACCTTATCCTCCAGACGGCCTTCGACACCGGAACGCGACTTTATGTGGGCCACAACATGCGCCACATGCCGGTGGTGGTGCAGATGCGCGAAATCATCCAGGCCGGGACCATCGGAGACGTCAAGGCAGTTTGGTGCAGGCACTTCGTGGGGAACGGAGGGGACTACTATTTCAAGGACTGGCATGCCCAGCGTGCCAACACCACAGGGCTGCTGCTGCAAAAGGGCGCGCACGATATCGACGTCATCCACTGGCTTGCCGGCGGGTACAGCACCAAGGTGCAGGCGATCGGCGAATTGGCCGTCTACGGGGACGTCGCTTCCCGTCGCGACAACACGGCGCGCCGCATGGGGGATTGGTTCTCCGTGAATAATTGGCCCCCCACCGAACAGACGGACCTCGCCGAGACGATCGACGTCGAGGATATCTCGATGATGAACATGGTCCTGGACAACGGGGTGCTCGCCTCGTACCAGCAGTGCCATTTCACCCCGGACTATTGGCGGAACTACACGGTGATCGGCACCAGGGGCAGGATCGAGAACTTCGGCGACGGGGCGGGCGACCAGATCTACGTGTGGACCACCAGGACCACCTCCGGTTTCGCCGAGCCCGACCAGAAGGTCCTGGTCCGGGACGGAGAAGGCGGCCACGGGGGTGCGGACCCCTTGCTCATAGCCGAGTTCCTGCGGTTCGCCCAGGACGGCGGCGCCACGGCGACTTCGCCGATCGCGGCGCGCGAGGCCGTCGCAGCGGGGGTGCTTGCCACCGAGTCCCTCCGCGGCGACGGCAGCACCCGCGAAGTTCCGGCATTGCCCGAGGACCTCGTCGAGTATTTCAACGCAGGCCAGCCGGCCCGGGTGCGGGAAATTTAGCGCGAGGTGCCCCCGGCCAGTTCGGTCATGACGGTCTGCAATGCTTCGCAGACCGCCATGACCGATTTCCGTTTCAAGGTTTCCGGCCTCGCCAGGATGTCGATCTTGCGCACGGAATTCACCCCCGCGAGCGGACGCAGCACCACGCCGGCGTCAAGTACCCGCCGGGCAGTGAACCGCGGGAGCAAGCCAATCGCGCCACCGTCCGCCACGAGGGAGGCCACGGTGGAGTAGTCGTTGATGCGGTGCAGGACATCCGCCGGACGCCCACTGACGGCGACGACGGCGGCCAGCACGTCCGCGGGGGAGTAGCCGGCGCGGCTGGTCACCCAGGGCTGCCCGACGACGTCGGCCGGCCTGAGTTCGCGGCGCGCCGCGAGCGGGTGCCCGGCAGGCAACGCGACGTCGAGCGGTTCGTCGGCGAGCGGGATCACGGCTACTTTGTCGGTGGGCCACCCGGGGCTGTGCTCCATCCGGTGCGCCAGCACGAGGTCATAGCGCGCGGCGAGGCCGGGAAAGTCCTCCTGCGCTACGTCCTCGTCGGCGAGCTTCACGCGCGGGACGCTGCCTTCCGGACCCGCGTTGCGCGCGGTGGTCAGCAACGCCGCGAGCGGAGCGAACAACGCCTGGCCTGCACTGTGGAAGGCGCTCACGGTCACGGTGGAGCCCGGTGAGTCGTGGTACGCGCCGATGGCAGCCCGGGCGTCGGCCATGGCGCTCACGACGGCAGCCCCGGCGTCGGCGAGGACCCGGCCCGCATCGGTGAGCACCAGGGCGCGGCCTTCCTTGCGGGTCAGCGGCACGTCCACCGACTTCTGGAGGAGTGCGAGCTGTTGGGAGACGGCCGACGGGGTGACCATGAGCGTCTCGGCAACGGCCTTGACACTGCCGAGATCTCCTAGTTCCCTGAGCATTTGGAGCTGATGAACTTCCATTTAGCAAATGCTAAATCGTTGATTGAGAAAAACCTAGTTGTGCTAAACCGTCCGCGGGGCTTCAATGAAGTGAAACGGCACACAAACGGCCCAGTCCCTTGAGTTAGGAAGACCCATGAAGGCTCTCTACAAGTCCGGTCCCCACGCTGGTTTTGAACTCGTCGAACGCCCCGAGCCGGAAGCCGGTCCCAGCGACGTCAAGATCCGCGTCATGACCACCGGCATCTGCGGAACGGACCTGCACATCCAGTCCTGGGATGCGTGGGCACAGAGCATTATCGAGACTCCCTTGATCGCTGGACACGAGTTCTACGGCGAAGTGGTCTCCGTGGGCGAGGACGTCCGCGACGTCAAGGTCGGAGACCGTGTCTCCGGTGAAGGCCACGTGGTCTGCGGAATCTGCCGTAATTGCCGTGCGGGCCGCCGCCAGATGTGCATCCACACGGTGTCGGTGGGCGTGCAGCGCGATGGTGCGTTCGCCGAATACGTCGTCATCCCGGAGACCAATGTCTGGGTCCACCAGGATCCCTCCATCACTCCCGAGCTCGGCGCCATCTTCGACCCCTTCGGCAACGCCGTCCACACCGCCCTGAGCTTCCCCTTGGTCGGCGAGGATGTGCTCATCACAGGCGCCGGGCCCATCGGACTCATGGCAATCGCCGTCGCGCGCCACGCCGGTGCCCGCAAGATCGCCATCACGGACGTCTCCGCTCCCCGCCTCGAACTTGCCCGGAAGATGGGCGTGGACCTCGCCGTCGACGTGTCGAAGATGCGCGTCAAGGATGCCCAGCTCGAGCTCGGAATGCGCGAAGGGTTCGACATCGGACTGGAAATGTCCGGGCATCCCACGGCCCTGCCTGAGATGATCAACAACATGAACCACGGCGGACGCATCGCCATGCTTGGCTTGCCCAGCCAGTCCATCGACATCGACTGGGGCAAGGTGGTCACCCACATGCTGACCCTCAAGGGCATTTACGGCCGCGAGATGTACGAAACCTGGTACGCCATGAGCGCCATGCTCTCCTCCAACCCCGTGCTGCACAGCCACATTTCCGCCGTCGTCACGGACAAGCTGTCCGCCGCCGACTGGGAAAAGGGCTTCGAAATCGCCCGCGCCGGCACAGGCGGCAAGGTTGTCCTCGACTGGACCGAAATCTAAGAACCCGTAAAGTCCTCCCCAGAGACCCAGTACCAGAGACCCCAGTACCAGGAGCCACCATGTACTCAAGCATCAAAGACCAGCTGCAGGGCGAGCTTGAAGAGATCCGTGCCGCGGGCCTCTTCAAGACCGAACGCCACATTGACTCGCCGCAGGCCAGCCACATCTCCGCAGGCCAGCTCGGCCAGCCGGCGAACACCGTCCTGAATTTCTGCGCCAACAACTACCTGGGCCTGGCAGACCACCCGGATATCATCGCCGCCGCCAAGTCCGCCATGGACGAGCGCGGCTTCGGCATGGCATCCGTCCGGTTCATCTGCGGCACCCAGGACCTGCACCTTGAGCTCGAAGCCCGGGTCTCGCAGTTCCTCGGAACCGAGGACACCATCCTGTTCTCCAGCTGCTTCGACGCCAACGGCGGCGTCTTCGAGTCCCTGTTCGGGGCCGAGGACGCCATCATCTCCGATTCCCTGAACCACGCCTCCATCATCGACGGGATCCGGCTCAGCAAGGCCAAGCGCTTCCGCTACGCCAACCAGGACATGGCCGACCTCGAAGCCAAGCTGATCGAGGCCTCCACCGGCGAGGCGCCGGCCAGGCGGAAGATCATCGTGACGGACGGCGTCTTCTCCATGGACGGCTACCTCGCTCCGCTCGAGGCCATCTGCGATCTCGCGGAAAAGCATGACGCGCTGGTCATGGTGGACGATTCCCACGCCGTCGGCTTCATGGGAGCCACGGGCGCCGGAACCCCGGAACACGCGGGAGTTTCCGAAAGGATCGACATCTACACAGGTACGTTCGGCAAGGCGCTTGGCGGCGCCTCCGGCGGCTACGTCTCCGGCCGGAGCGAAATCATCGCCATGCTGCGCCAGAAGGCGCGCCCGTACCTCTTCTCCAACTCCGTGGCCCCGGCAATCGTTGCAGCGACCATCAAGGCGATTGAGCTGGTCCAGGGTTCGGGCGAGCTCCGCTCCAGGCTCTTCGAGAACGCCGCCCTGTTCCGCCGCCGCATGAGCGAGGAAGGCTTCGAACTGCTCGACGGCGAGCACGCCATCATTCCGGTGATGTTCGGCGACGCCGTGGCTGCCGCGAAGGTTGCCGACGAGATGCTCCACCACGGAGTGTTCGTCACGGCGTTCAGCTACCCCGTGGTGCCCAAGGGAGCCGCCCGGATCCGCGTGCAGCTCTCGGCCGCGCACAGCACCGAGGATGTCGAGGCGTGTGTCCAGGCCTTCGTGAAGAGCCGCGCAGCCGCGGGGCTCTGAGTTCCATGATCCTCACCATCCTGGGCGGCGGGGGATTCCGGGTACCCCTGGTCTATTCAGCACTGCTGTCGGACCACGGGCCCGGCCGGGTCACCGAACTCAGGCTGTTCGACGCCGACCCCGCGCGCCTGGGCGTGGTGGCCAGGGTCCTCGCCGACATGGCCGCGGAAGTGCCCGATGCGCCCGCAGTGCGGATGTTCACGGAGCTGTCAGAGGCGTTGCCGGGCACCGACTTCATCTTCTCTGCCATCCGGGTGGGCGGGCTGGAGGGGCGCGCGGCCGATGAGCGGATCGCCCTGGAGCACGGGGTCATCGGGCAGGAGACCGTGGGCGCCGGGGGGATTTCGTATGCCTTGCGGACCATTCCCGTGGTCCTGGACATCGCCGAGTCGGTGAAGAAGCATGCTCCCCAAGCCTGGTTCATCAACTTCACCAACCCGGCCGGCGTCATCACCGAAGTCATGACGAGGGTCCTTGGCAACAAGGTGGTGGGCATCTGCGATTCGCCGGTGGGGCTGGCCAGGAGATGCCTGCTCGCAGCCGGAATCCACCGCGGAGCGGCCGCCTTTCGGGACGGTTCGGTGGAAATCGACTACATCGGCCTGAACCACCTGGGCTGGCTGCGCGGGCTGGTGGTCGACGGTGAGGATGTCCTGCCGCGGCTCCTGGCCGACGACGGCGCCCTCGGGTCCATTGAAGAAGGCCGGCTGTTCGGCGCTTCGTGGATCAAGGCCCTGGGCGCGGTTCCCAACGAGTATCTGCATTACTACTACTTCAGGCGGGAAGCGCTCGATGCCGACCGGCGCGCCGAAACCACCCGCGGCGCCTACTTGGCGAGGCAGCAGTGGAACTTCTACAGCGGGCTGGCGGAAGCAAACGACGGCGGTGCGGGGCCAGCCCCGGGGGTCCCGTCGTCGAAATCTGCCCTCAGGCTCTGGGAAAAGACCAAGCTCGATCGCGAAGAGACGTACATGCAGAGCAACAGGGACGCAGCCGGTTCGTTCGAGCGCGACGCCGGAGACCTGGTATCCGGCGGCTACGAGGCCGTAGCCTTGGCGATCATGCGTGCCATCAGCCAAGGGGAAACGGCGCGCCTGATCCTGAACGTCCCGAATAACGGCACCCTGGCAGAACTCGACGCCGAAGCCGTCATCGAGGCGCCTTGCCTCGTGGATGCCGGCGGAGTCCGTTTGCTCCCGGCCAAGGCCCTTCCGGACTACGCGCGCGGACTCGTCGTCAATGCCAAGGCCGTGGAACGCGCCACGATCGACGCTGCGCTCACCGGTTCCCGGCGCTCCGCGTACAAGGCGATGGCCATGAACCCGCTCGTGGACTCGGTCAGGGTGGCAGAAGCCCTTCTGGATGACTACATCAACCATTTCAAGGAGCTCCAGTACCTGCGCTAGGTCCCCTTCACGGGAGCCCTGTCCCAAGGGGGATCGGAGGCCTAGTATCTGCAGCATGGACAAAGATGCAGCACAACGTGTAACCGAGGTGTTGGATTCGCAGCAATGCTGGAATCTCCTGAGGGGCGTGTCCGTCGGCAGGCTGGCCGTGTGGCTCGGGGACCACCCTGACATTTTTCCGATCAATTACACCGTGGACCAGGGGACGGTTGTCTTCCGGACCGGAGCGGGCACAAAGCTCGCCGCGGCTTTGGGCGAATTCCCGGTGGCCATGGAGGTGGACGGCGTCGACGCGGACACAGGAGTCGCATGGAGTGTCGTGCTCCATGGCAAAGCAACTCCCATCAAACAAATCGACGAGGTGGTCAACTCGTTCTCGCTGCCCCTCTTTCCCTGGGAAGCCGGCAAGAAGGACCATTTCGTGCGCGTTCCCGCGGATTCGATCTCGGGGCGGCGCTTCACCGTCACGGAGCCGCTCACATGGTGGACCCCCTACAGCGGGATCAAGCCGTCCGCGGCGGAATAGCCCCCTCGCATCCGGGCCTGTGCGCTGACAGGATGGTGGGATGGCTGCAAATTATGATGTGGTAATTGTCGGTGGAGGCATTGCAGGATTGTCGCTGGCTTCGGCGCTTGCCGGCCAATGCTCGGTGGCCCTCGTGGAAGCCGAACAGACACTGGCTTACCACACGTCCTCCCGTTCGGCCCGGCAGCTGATCCCGAGCTACGGACCCGCCGTCGTACAGGAACTCACCGTCCGCACGCTGGAACTGATGGCAGCGCGGGACGCCGAGTTGCCGGTGCCGGTGCTGGAGCCGCGATCGTTCATGTTGGTGGGCGACGAAGCAACGGTCAGGGCAGAATCCAGCGGGCACATGCACCCCATCACGTATGCCGAAGCCCTTGAGCTGTGCCCGGCACTGAACCCCGGGGCTTTCACGGCCGCTGGCCTGGATACAGAGTCGTTCGCTTGCAATACGCCCGTGCTCCTGGAGGACCACCGGCAACGTGCCGAGGCCGGGGGAGTGGACATCATTACCGGTGCCAGGGTCCATTCGGCCCAACGCCTTGGTTCCGGCTGGCAGTTGGGCGCCGGGCTGGAAGGCTTCCAGTCCGCCGTCGTCGTCAACGCGGCAGGGGCCTGGGCGGATGAACTCGCGGTCCTCAGCGGCGTGGAGAAGCTGGGCTTGCAGCCGTTCCGGCGCACGGCGGCAATCGTCGATGTCGAACGCCCGCTTCCGCCCGGGAGCCCCATGGTGTGCGCCGCGGATGACACCTACTATTTCCGGCGCGAGGGCGAACAGGTCCTCATTTCGCCATCGGAGACGGTGCCGAGCGGCCCCGAGGACGCACAGCCGCGGCCCGGAGACGTGGAAGCGCTCGTGGCCCGGTTGAATTCGATCACCTCGTTTGGCATCCGCTCAGTAGCCAAAGCCTGGACCGGATTGCGCACTGAAGCTGCCGACGGCGTTCCGGTGGTGGGTTTCGACGCCGAGGCTCCCGGCTTCTTCTGGCTTGCGGGCCAAGGCGGCTACGGATTCCAGACCTCTTCCGCCATCGCCGAACTCGCGGCCGCGGAGATCCTGGGTTCGGCGATCCCCGGCTTCGCGTCGGGTGCTAGTCCGGTATCCCGGACACCGAGGGAGCTGGCAGCGGCCCGTTGGTCCATCCGCCGTTGAACAATAGGTTCATGAGCGGGCAGACGAGCACACTGATCAGCAACATCGGCGAACTGATGACCCAGGATGCGGAGCATCGTGTCCTCAAGGACGCCGCCGTGGTGATCGAAGGTGAGCGGATTTCCTGGATCGGTCCGGCGTCGGAGGCTCCCTCGGCTGATGAGCACGTGGACGCGGAAGGCCGTGCAGTGCTCCCGGGCTGGGTGGACTCGCACTCGCACCTGATTTTCGCCGGGGACCGCACTGCCGAATTCGAGGCCAGGATGGCGGGCCAGAGCTACAGTGCCGGCGGGATCGCCGTCACCACCGGCGCCACGCGCGCCGCGAGCGACGAGGAACTGACCCGGCTTGCTGCCGGACGCGTGGCCGAAGCCGTCTCCCAAGGCACCACCTATCTCGAGAGCAAGACAGGCTACGGACTGGACCTCGAGAACGAGGCCCGCAGTGCACGCATCGCGGCGGCGACTGTGGATGAAGTCACCTACCTCGGCGCGCATTTGGTCCCGGCCGGAGCAGACGCCGAGGAATACACGGACCTTGTCTGCGGTCCAATGCTCGACGCCGTCCGCCCGTACGTCCGCTGGGCCGATGTCTTCTGTGAGCGCGGCGCCTTCACCGAAGAGCAGTCGCGCCGCGTCCTGTCCGCGTGCCGCGATGCGGGCCTGGGCCTGCGTGTCCACGGCAACCAATTGGGTGAAGGACCCGGCGTGCAGTTGGCCGTGGAGTTCGGTGCGGCCAGCGTTGACCACGTCAACTACCTTTCAGCGGCCGATATCGACGCGCTCGCCGGAACCTGGAGCGGCTGGGACGCCTCCACCGGAACGGGTGCGCGCGGCACGGTGGCCACGTGCCTGCCTGCCTGCGATCTTTCCACCCGCCAGCCGCTCGCCCCCGGCCGCGCGTTGATCGACGCAGGGGTGCAGATTGCCTTGGCGGCGAACTGCAACCCCGGTACCTCCTACACGAGCTCCATCGCCTTCTGCGTCACAACGGCCGTGCTGCAGATGCGCCTGAGCGTCCACGAAGCCGTGCGGGCGGCCACCTATGGCGGTGCGCTAGCGCTCGGCAGGGAATCGGGCAACGACGTCGACGGCGAACGGGCGGTAGGATCGATCGCCGTCGGGCACCGCGCAGACCTGCACATGCTCAAAGCGCCATCGGCAACGCACCTGGCGTACCGGCCCGGCATCCCGCTGACTTTCGCGGTGTGGCGGGCAGGCGTCCGCGCAGTCTAGCGGCGCTCCCGGGTCAACAAGGCAGGGCCTCTCCACATGGAGGGGTCCTGCTTTTTCTTTCGGCGCGCTGTAGCCCTCCACGATCCTTGTGCGATTGAATATGATCGTTTAGTGTTTATATGGATCATAAAACGTCAAATCGTTGAGTTGAAGAGCGCGTCGAAGAAGCGCGGACAGGAATGGTAAGTGCGATGAGTAACAACACCCTCGGGGCCTTCATGGAAGAAGAGCTTGTTTCGCAGCCCGAGGTCTGGAGGCGGGCCATCGAGCAGTGCGAACGTGAGCAAGCCAAGGCAGGGCACCTGCTTCCTGCTGACGGTGAGCGAGTCGCCGTCGTCGGTTGCGGTACCTCATGGTTCATGGCGCAGAGCTATGCCGCTGCCCGGGAAGCCGCGGGCAAGGGCGTCACCGACGCGTTCGCGGCGTCCGAAGCCTTCCTCAATCACAACAGCGCCGGCCGCCAATACGACGCCGTCATCGCCATCACCCGCTCCGGCACCACCACGGAGGTGCTTGAACTCCTGGAAGCCGTGCGCGGAAAGGCCGTCAGCGGGAAACCCCGGACGGTTGCGCTTATCGGGGACGTGAATTCACCCATCACCACCTTGGCCGACGCCGTGATCGGCCTTCCGTATGCGGACGAGAAATCGGTGGTCCAGACCCGTTTCGCCACCACGGCCCTCGTGTACCTCCTGACGAGCCTCGGTATCGAACTCGGAACGGCAATCGAGGACGCCCGCGCTCCCGTGGCCGAGCCTGTTTCCCAGGAACTCCTCGACGCCGAACAGTTCACCTTCCTCGGTACCGGCTGGACAGTCGGCCTGGCCCACGAAGCCGGACTCAAGATGCGCGAAGCAGTGCAGGGCTGGACCGAATCCTATGCGGCGATGGAATACCGGCACGGTCCCATTTCCATTGCCGCTCCCGGTCGCGTGACGTGGATCTTCGGCCCGCAGCCTGAGGGTCTGGACGCCGATATGAGCCGCACAGGCGCCCTCTATGTCAACACCGGCAAGCACCCGCTCGCCGAGCTGGCCCGGGTCCATAAAGTCACCCTGGAGCGGGCACGCGCGCGCGGCCTGAACCCCGATGTGCCGCGCAACCTCACGCGTTCTGTCGTCCTGAACGCCACGGCCTAGGCAATCCCATGGTTCTCGGAACCGCCGAATCCGCAGTCCTGGCCTTCGATGTCGGCGGCACGGATCTGAAGGCGGGCCTTGTGGACACTGCCGGGAATGTCCTGGGCCTGCGCCGCACTGCTACGCCGCATGATCCCTTGCGGCCGGCCGAGGCGATCCTGGACGCCATCACCGTGCTGGCTGCCGAGCTTGCCGCTGAATTCCCCGGCCACCCGGCGAAGGCCGCGTGCATTGTCGTTCCGGGAATCGTTGACTCCGACACCGGAGTGGGGATCTATTCGGCGAACCTGGGGTGGCGGAACTTTCCCTTCGGGGAAAAGGCCGCGCAACGCCTCGGGCTGCCGGTCTCCTTCGGCCACGATGTCAGCACGGCCGCCGAGGCCGAATTCCGGTTCGGAGCGGCCCGCGAATTTCGAAACGTCGTGGTGATGGTGGTCGGCACAGGGATCGCCGCCGCTGTCATCTCCGACGGGTACCCGGTGCGTGCAGGCGGCTTCGCCGGAGAGCTGGGCCACGCCCTCGTACCGGACCCCGACGGTCCCGGCCACACGATCCTCGAGGCCGTCGGCTCCGCCGGAGCAATCGCCCGGCGTTACAGCGACAAAGCCGGAACTCCGCGGACCGGTGCCCGTGAAGTCCTCGAACGGGCCAACGCAGGCGACGCGCTTGCAGCCCGGATCTGGGCCGACGCGGTGGACGCCCTCGCTTTCAGCCTCAGCCAATGCGTCAGCATTATCGGCACGGAGGCCGTGGTGGTGGGCGGCGGCCTTGCCGAAGCGGGAGAAGGACTCCTGGAGCCACTGCGTTCGCGCCTCGATGAGCTGCTCGATTTCCAGCGCCGGCCCGTCATCATGCGCGCCCAACTGGGCCAGGATGCAGGCCTGCTCGGCGCAGCCATGAGGGCCCGCGCCCTGCTCCCGGCCGCGAAGGCGGCCGCCGGCACGGGGACGAGGCGATGAAACAGGCCATGAAACGGGTCATCACCGTCACGCCCAATCCGGCCGTCGACCTCAGCTACCACGTCGCCGGGATCACCCCGGGAGCGAGCCATCGTGTCGCCGCACCCGTCAGCCGCGCAGGCGGAAAAGGCCTCAACGTCGCGCGCGTGGCGCACCAGCTTGGCCATCCCGTGCTGGCACTCGCGCCCTCTGGCGGCACTGCAGGTGCGGAATTCGCTGCCGAACTGCTCAGCAGCGGCGTGCCGCATCGCCTGATTCCGGTCGCCGCGGAAACCCGGCGCAGCATCGCCCTCGTCGATACGGTGGGCGGCGAAACGTCCATCTTCAACGAGGAAGGGAGCCCCCTCCAACCGTCCGAATGGCAGGCGCTGGCCGCCGCCGTCGTCGACGCCCTGCACATCGACAACCCGGACGGGCAAAGCGCAGGAGTGCTTGTCGGTTCCGGCAGCCTGCCGCCCGGCGCGCCCGCCGACTTCTACCCGGCGCTGGTGCGTCTGGCGCACGACGCCGGGATTCCGGCCGTCGTCGATACCTCCGGTGCCGGGATCATCGCCGCCGCACGGGCCGGGGCGGACCTCCTCAAGCCCAATAACCACGAACTCCTCGAAGCAACGGGGGAAAGCAGCCTGGACGTCGCGGCACGGCGATTGATCGCCCTCGGGGCCAAAACCGTCCTGGTCAGTGCCGGCGCCGAAGGCATGCTTGCCTTCCACCATGCCGCCCCGGCAGGCTACTGGAGCGCCCGGCTCCCGGAACCACTCAGCGGCAACCCCACCGGAGCCGGCGACGCCGGAGTTGCGGCGGCCGCCGTCGCGCTCGCCGCCGGAGTCTCCGACATCCCCACGATCCTCCGCAGGGCAACCGCCTGGTCCGCCGCAGCGGTGCTCATGCCTGCCGCCGGCGAAATCTCGCCGCTCTATGCGGACCTTGAAAACCAACTCATTCTCAGCTGGAAGGAGACCCTGTGACGCTCGTCAGTACACGGGAACTCATGGATGCCGCCGCCGCCAACGGAATCGGACAGGGCGCCTTCAACGTCATCCACCTCGAAACCGCGGAAGGCCTGGTGGCGGGCGCGGAGACAGCGGGTGTCCCGTTGATACTGCAAATCTCGGAGAACTGCGTCCGTTTCCACGGCGGACTCGTCCCGATTGCCCGGGGTGCAATGTCCATCGCCCGGGACTCCTCGGTGCCCGTGGCGCTCCACTTGGACCACGCCGAATCCGAAGAGCTGGCCCTGCAGGCCGTCGACCTCGGGTTCGGGTCCGTCATGTACGACGGCGCGCACTTGCCTTATGACTCGAACGTTGAAGCCACGCGCCGGATCGCCGGATACGCCCGGGACCACGGGGTGTACGTCGAGGCCGAGCTCGGGAAAGTCGGAGGCAAGGACGGTGCCCATGCTCCGGGAGTCCGGACGGATCCGGCCGAGGCCCGTTCCTTCGTGGACGCCACCGGCGTTGATGCCCTCGCCGTCGCCGTCGGTTCCTCGCACGCGATGACCGAACGCAGCGCGGCCTTGGACTTGGCCCTCATCACCCGGCTCAAAGAGGCCGTCCAGCTGCCGCTCGTCCTTCACGGGTCCTCCGGCGTGCCGGACGAAACGCTCGTAGCGGCAATCCGGGCCGGTATGACTAAGATCAACGTATCCACACACTTGAACGGGTTCTTCACCCGCGCCGTCCGTGAGTACCTGGATGCCAACCCTTCCGTGGTGGACTCCCGCAAGTACATCAAGGCCGGACGGGACGCCCTGGTGTTGGAAACCGCACGTCTGCTGACGCTGTTCGCGAAAGTGAACTAGTCCCCATTTCCGGAAGGTTCGTGATGACCCGCAACGATCGACTGACAGCCATCCTTGATCTCCTCGCCGAGTCAGGGCATGTTGAGGTCGAGGATATCGTGACCCGGCTGGCCGTCTCGCCGGCTACCGCGCGCCGTGACCTGGACAGCCTCGCCAAGCAGCGGCTCCTGAGCCGTACCCGCGGCGGTGCAACCACGGGATCAGTGGCCTACGAACTTCCGGGGCGCTACAACAGGGATGATCACGCCGAGGCCAAGCAGCAGATTGCCTTGGCAGCTTCGGAGCTCATCATGCCCGGCGCGGTGATTGGACTCAGCGGCGGCACCACCAACACGGCCCTGGCCCAGGTGCTGTCCACCCGCGAAGACCTCAACGCGCCCTCCAACCGGCCCATGCTGACGGTGGTCACCAACGCCATCAACATCGCCGCCCAGCTGGCCGTGCGCCCCAACATCAAGATCATGGTCACCGGCGGCATCCTGAACCCGCGTTCCTATGAACTTGTCGGGCCGTACACGGATGTCATCATGCAGAAGGTCGCTTTGGACATCGCCTTCATCGGCGTTAACGGAGTCGATCCCAAGATCGGCCCCACCATCACCGACGAGGGAGAAGCCATGGTGAATACCGTCATGGCCCGACGCGCCACCGACTCCTATGTCCTGGCCGACTCCACGAAGATCGGCAAGCGCGCCTTCGCGGCCATGGCGGGGTACGATTTCCGCCGGCTCATCACGGATTCGGGCATCACGGCAGAGGACAAGGCAGCATTTGAAGCCAGCGGCACCGAGGTGATCGTTGCCAAGGACGCCTAGCAGCGTTCGTGCCCGTCAGAAGACCATCGGGGGAGCGTTCAGCACGGTTTCGTCCGTGCTGCGCTGCACCCACTGGCTGAAGGGCGTGTCGAGATCGTACTTGTCCTGCTCGTTGCGGATAAGTGTCCGTAGCTCCGCGTTTCCCGGGTTGTTGAGGGACTCGAAGTACTCCACCGACCAGTGGAACCACCGCATGCAGAAGAGCCGCATCGTGAGGCCATGGGTTACCAGCAGGGTGTTGGGCGCGTAGTCGGGTTTTTCCCAATGCCGGTACAGGGTTTCCATGAAGGACGAAATCCGGTCGTAGACATCGGAGCCTGATTCGCCCTCGCGGAACCGGTAGAAGAAGTGTCCGTAGAGGTTGCGAAGCTCCTTTTGGTCCCCGATGTCGCCGGCAATCTGGAAGTTGGCCCAGTCCTGCTCACGCAGCCGGGGCTCTTCGATCACCCTTTCCGTCAGGCTGCCCAGATTCAGTGCTTCGAGAGTCTGGTATGCCCGGAGATAGGGCGAGACATAGACGCACACAGGTTCGCCGTCGAGCTTCCTGCGCAGGGCCTCACCCGCGGCCCGTGCCTGTTCTACGCCAAGCTCCGTCAGCGGGATGCGGTAATCGGGCACACGGTTGTAGATGGAAGTATCGGCATTGGCGGCGGACTGGCCGTGCCGGATCATGAAGATTCGTGCTGGCGCGCTCATCCCACCAAGCATAGGGTCAGGGGCCGCCCGGCCTATGCACGCGGACGGCGGCGACCCGGTTCCGAGGAAAACTTCAGGCAAATGCAGGCAAGATAGGAGCATGCTCCTAGCCTCAACGCGCCGGTTGCGCGCCGAAGTGCTGATTGTCCTTGGCCTGTCCCTGGGCCAATCGGCCGTGTACTCCGTCGTGCAGTTGTTGGACAAGATGACCCAAGGGCCCTTGGCCCACGCGACGTCCACCCTCAACCGCTCGCAGAGCACGCGTGAGTACTTCGATCTCACCTACCAGCTGCTGGATATCGCGTTCGCGCTGGTCCCTGTGGTGTTGGTGTTCTACTTCCTGTCCTTGCACCGCCAAACGGCCGAAAGTCCCTCGGGCTTCACCCGGCTGGGCTTCAACTTCGCCCGCCCGGGCCGTGACGCGTTGCAAGGACTGGGCCTCGCCGCGCTGATCGGAATCCCGTCGCTGGGCCTCTACGCGGCCGGCCGCGCCCTGGGGATCACGACGGCGATCATCCCCAGCGGTCTGGACTCCTATTGGTGGACCGTGCCGGTGCTGGTCCTCTCCGCGGTGCGGCACGCCGTCGTCGAAGAAGTCATCGTAGTGGGCTACCTCCTGGACCGCTTCGGGAAGTTCGGGTGGAGCACCCCGCTCGCGATCGCGCTCAGCGCGCTCCTTCGCGGCAGCTACCACCTGTACCAAGGCTTCGGGCCGTTCATCGGCAACGCCGTCATGGGCCTCGTGTTCGGCTGGATTTACACGAAGACCAAACGCGTCATGCCGCTCGTCGTGGCCCACGCCCTCCTGGATATCGTGGCATTCGTCGGCTTCAGCGTCTTCGGAAAGGCCATCGGGCTGGGGTAAGTGTCGAGTTAAAGGGTTTCGGCCGCCATCGCGGGGTGACGTCATTGGCACCCGCTATGGCGGCCGAAGTTTCCCGGGCCCTCCTGGCCCGATGATCCGTCAGATGGTGACGGGTTGGTCCGTCAGATGGTGACGGCTCCGTTGGCGGTTTCGAACGTTACCGACATGATTCCCGGCGTTCCGTGCGGAGCCATCCATTGGACTGCAACGTCCTCAAGCGGCTTCTCCACGGGTTCCCCAAGCCACTCTGTGACGCGCTCCGCGGAGCCGGCAATCGTGAGGCTGGACATCTTGACATCGCTTGGGTACACGAGGGACGGGTGAAGTGCAGGGTCGCCCTCCCAGCGGAGCAAATATGGAACCTGGGGATCGGCGATGAGGCCCAGGATGCCGATCTGCGACCAGACGAGTTCGCGGCCGTCGGGAAACTTGCGATTGCCGGGGACGGCGGCGCGTCCGAGCCGCTGTTCGAACGGGCTCAGGTCGTCAACAGCGACGCACCAGCCCATCCACCCACCTCCTGCGGCGGAGCGTGCACGGACGGCTTGTCCGAAAGGTGCCTTGTCGGATGCCGGGTGGTCAAGGACCTCGACAACTTCCAGGTATTTGTGGTCAGCAAGGGGGATGATCATGTTCCGGGTGCCGAAGCGCGGGTGCACTCCGCCCCGGACTGCGTCCACTCCCAATGCTGCGGAAATCCGCTCGGTGGTGGCCAAGAGGCCATCTCGTTCACAAGCGTAAGAGACGTGATCCATGCGCATGGCTTCATCTTGGCACTTTGTGATGGAGCTCTCAGCTAAGTCAAGCCTAACTAAGGTGGGACGTATCGAAAAGGCAGCTCAGAGTCACTTCAGGACGCGCCAAGACCGAAAACTACTGCGTTCGTCACAAAGCTTCCGGAGCCCGCAACACCGTCCCTAGACTGGCGGCAACCGAACGCCGGCAGGCTGAATACCGCAGCTCCGCAGGCTGAAACACGGCAGAGAGCCCAGACAACCAGGAGTCAGCATGTCCCAAGGATGGTCATTCGAAACGCGCCAGATCCACGCCGGCCAGGAGCCGGACGCCGCCACCGGCGCCCGGGCACTGCCCATCTACCAGACCACCTCGTTCGTCTTTCCCAGCGCGGAAAGCGCTGCCAACCGCTTTGCGCTCGCCGAGCTGGCGCCCATCTACACCCGGATCGGCAACCCCACGCAAGATGCGGTGGAACAGCGCATAGCGAGCCTGGAAGGTGGTTTGGCGGCGCTCCTGCTGAGCTCCGGCCAGGCCGCGGAAACGTTCGCCATCCTCAACGTCGCCGAGGCGGGCGACCACGTGGTCGCCAGCCCGAGCCTCTACGGCGGCACCTACAACCTGCTGGCCCACACGCTGAAGAAATTCGGCATCTCGGTCACCTTCGTCGAGGATCCGGACAACCTCGACCACTGGCGCGACGCCGTGCAGCCAAATACCAAGCTCTTCTTCGCCGAAGTCGTCTCCAACCCCCGCCAGGATGTTTTGGACATTGAGGGCGTATCCCGCATCGCGCACGAGGCGGGGGTCCCGCTCGTTGTGGACAACACCCTCGCCACGCCCTACCTGATCCGGCCCATCGAGTGGGGCGCGGACATCGTGGTGCATTCGGCCACCAAATACCTGGGCGGGCACGGATCTGCCATAGCCGGCGTCATCGTGGACTCCGGCAACTTCGATTTCGGCAAGGACCCTGGGCGGTTCCCCAACTTCAACACCCCGGACCCCAGCTACAACGGCCTGGTCTACGCCCGCGACCTCGGCACGGACGGTGCCCTCGGCGCGAACCTCTCCTACATCCTCAAGGCCCGGGTCCAGCTCCTGCGCGACCTCGGCTCGGCAGTTTCCCCGTTCAACGCGTTCCTGATCTCCCAAGGGATCGAAACCCTCAGCCTGCGGGTGGAACGCCACGTGGATAACGCCACCAAAGTGGCGCAATGGCTCGAAGGGCGCGACGACGTCGAATCGGTCGCGTACGCGGGGCTGCCTTCCAGCCCGTGGTTCGAACGCGGGCGCAAGTACGGACCCCGCGGTACCGGCGCGGTGGTCTCCTTCACCATCCGCGGCGGGATCGACGCCGGCAAGCGCTTCGTGGACGCCCTGGAACTGCATTCGCACGTAGCAAACATCGGCGACGTCCGTTCCTTGGTCATCCACCCGGCGTCCACGACGCACAGCCAGCTGACGGCCGATCAGCAGGCCGTTGCGGGGGTGACCCCGGGCCTCGTGCGGCTGTCCGTCGGGATAGAGCACATCGACGATATCCTCGCGGACCTCGAGGCAGGATTCCGGGCGGCCAAGGGCGCCTAGTACGGCTCCGGATGGCGCAGGAGGCCGGCAGGCGACGCAGCATGAATCTTCGCCGGCTGGCTTCCGCATCCCTTGCTTCGTGAACAAAACGCGGTCAAGTGTCACAAAGATGTCATAATCTTCGTCAGGAGGGGTCCGGTTTTCCTAGACTCTTCCCATAGGTCATGAGTGCCAGCGACAGCCCCGGCTTGCTGGCCGGCAACCCTCCTTTCGCGGCGGGGTGCCCCGGGTGAAGACCTGGCCCTTCGCTGTATTGGCGGCGGGCAAGTGCGATGTGAGGTGTCAACGAATGACAATTGCTGCAACAGCCATACCCCTTTCCGGTACCCAGGACGGGACCCTCAAGTATGTTTCCGTGGGCGGACTCGAACTCGAGGCCGGAGGTTTCCTGCCGGACGTAGTCCTTGCCTATGAGACGTGGGGGCGGCTCAACGAAGACGCGTCCAACGCTGTCCTGGTGGAGCACGCACTGACTGGCAGCACCCATGTGGCCCGTGGCGAGAGCGGGGAAGAAGGCTGGTGGGAACAACTCGTTGGCCCCGGTGCCACCATCGACACGGACCGCTACTTCGTGGTCTCCGTCAACATCGTGGGAGGCTGCTACGGCAGCACCGGCCCGTCGTCGAACGCTCCTGACGGCAGGCCGTGGGGCTCCCGCTTCCCGCTCGTGACCCTGCGGGACAGCACCGTAGCCGAAGCCCGGTTGGCCGACGCCCTGGGGATCCACGGCTGGCATACCGTCGTCGGCGGGTCCTTGGGCGGTGCCCGGGCACTGGAATGGGCCGTGAGCTATCCGGACCGCGTCCAGCGATGCGCCGTGATTTCGATCGGGGCGTACAGCACCGCCGAGCAGATCGCTTTCGCGCAGGCCCAGACGCTTGCCATCCGGCAGGACGCCGACTTCAACGGCGGCGACTACTATGGCCACGCCGCGCCAGAGGCGGGGTTGGCCCTTGCCCGCCGGATCGCCCACATCACCTATCGTTCGGCGGATGAACTGGACTTCCGCTTCGGCCGGAACGCCCAGGACGGCGAGGCGCCCCTCCAGGCTGCCGCGTTGGGGGACCGGGGCCGCTACCAGGTGGAGAGCTACCTCGACCACCAGGGGAGCAAGCTCGTCCAGCGCTTCGACGCCAACAGCTACATCGCCATCACCGAGGCGCTCATGAGCCACGACATCACCCGGGGCCGGGGCTCGTTGGAGGAGTCGCTGTCCGTGGCAACGGCGAAGTTCTTCGTTGCCTCGGTGGACTCGGACCGCCTCTATTTCCCGGAACAATCCCACGAGTTGGCCAAGGCCTTGCCCGGAGAAGTTCCCGTTCACGTGATCGAGGCGCCGATCGGGCACGACGGTTTCCTCACCGAGATCGGCCAGCTCGGTCCCCAGCTGCGCGAAGCTTTCTTCGGCTGAATCAGCCGTTCATGATCTCCTGGCGGAGCTTCATGTAGTCCTCCATGGCGATTTTCCCGTCGCTGTACTCCTGGTCCAGTTCCGCCAGTTTCCGCGCCCGGTAGCCGAGGGGAGCACCGTTCGGTTGGTGCGCCGCGTCCGGTTGGGGAACAGCGTCCGGTTGGGGAGCCGACGACGGCGGGGCGCCCTGCGGTGTGGGCCTCGCCACCGGAGGTTGCGGCTCAGCCGGGATGATTACCAGGGGTTGCTCCGGGTATCCGACGGGGTAGTTCCGTGGAGGATATTGCTGTCCGGGGAACTGGCCCGGAGGGGGGCCGGGGTACCCCCCGTAGCTGTTGTTCCCGTAGTCCCCGTTCCGGAGCCTGCGCTGGCGCGACCGGTTGTACATGCGGATCCCCATGGGAATCAGCCAAGAGCAGACGATAATCCAGAAGATCAAATTGTTCACGGTGGGGGCCTCCCTGTCTTTCACCAGCTTAGCCCCGCTCCCTGTGACCCACCTCGTGGTTCCCGGTCAGCTCCGGGGCTGGATGGTGTCGGCAGGACCGAAGACGGGTCCCGGCGTCGGGCGTTTCGGAAGGATTCCGTCGCCGGAGGACCGGTGCCGGATCCGGCGGATGACCCACGGGACAAAATACTCCCGCGCCCAAACGAGATCACCCGAGCGGGCTTCGCGCCAACTGCGCTGGGGGAGCGGCTTGGGGAACAGCGGTTCGAGGTTGTGCGGCACATTGAGTGAATCGAGGACCATCGCGGCGATCGTGTGGTGGCCGAGCGGCGAGAAGTGCAGGCGGTCTTCGTCCCACATCTGGGAGTCCGAAAGTTGCCGCAGGGACCACATGTCAGCGATCACGGCATCGTGGCGGGCGGCGACGGTGCGGAGGTTTTCGTTGTAGATGGCCACCTTGCCGCGGATCCGGCCGAGTACGGATGACACGGTGTCCGGACCATTAAAGAGAACCACCGTGGCGCCTTCGGAACTCAGGATCTGCACGGCGGCATCGAGTTTCTCGGCCAAGGCGTCGGGATCGCCGCCTGGACGGATGAGGTCGTTGCCGCCTGCGGAAATGCTCACGAGGTCCGGCTTGAGGTCCATGCACGGGCCAAGTTGTTCGTCGATGATCTGTTGTAGCAGTCGACCGCGGATGGCGAGGTTGGCGTAGGCGAAATCCCGGTGTCCCCGGCTCAGTTCCTCCGCAACGCGGTCCGCCCAGCCGCGATGTCCCCCGGGGTTGTTGGGCTCGGGGTCGCCGATGCCTTCGGTAAAGGAATCACCCAATGCCACGTAGCGGGTCCACGGATGATTCCGCTCGGCCGGCTTCGGCCCCACCGTGGAATCAGTGTCACTCACGTTCATATCCTGCCTCTTGCTGCATCGCTACGCGCCCGTAGCTTGTTACTCATGGGTAACTGCAAGAATAGTCCCATGAGTCAAGCCTCCGCCTTCCCTGCCCCTGCTTTTCCGGATCCGGTCGTTTTGTGGTCCCACGAAGAGGAAGAACGGGCTGGTAAACCGTTGCTGCTCCTGTTGCACGGTTACGGGTCCAACGAGCAAGACCTCTTCAGCCTTGCCGGGCTGTTGCCCCAGGACTTCGTCGTCGCTTCGCTCCGAGCGCCGATCGCCACCGGCCCGGGCTTCACGTGGTTCCCTCTCACGGCGTCCATTGACTACTCCCTCGACGCCGTCAAGGACGCAGCGGAGTACGTGTTTTCCTGGTTGGACCCGATCAAGGCCAACCACAGTTCGGTGACGCTCCTCGGATTTTCCATGGGCATGGCCATGGCCACCTCGCTGCTCCGGCAGCGCCCGGCGGACTTTGCCGCCGTCGTCGGGCTTTCAGGCTTCGCCGTTGACGTCGATGCCGACCCCGCGTTCCATGACGCCGAACTTGACGGTTCCGTGCCGCTCTTCTGGGGACGGGACCAGCAGGATCCCGTCATCACCCCGGACAAGATCGAATACACCATGGAGTGGGTGCGAAAGCACACGGACCTTACCAAGGTGCTCTACACGGGCATGTGGCACGGCATCAACCAGCAGGAAATCGGCCACGTTGCAGAATTCCTGGAGCATAAGGTCCTCGCCTCCGTCTGAAGCAACACGGGGTCACTTACGGCCCGTTCAGAGGCATGTAACGGGCCGTAAGTGACCCCGCGTTGCTAGGAACCCTTGGTGATCCGCACCGTCTGTCCGTTGACGGTCACTGTATCGCCTACGTGGAGTTGGCGGCCGCGTCGATCGTCGATCTCGCCGTTGACCTTGACCAGGCCGTTCTTGATGAGTTCCGTGGCTTCCACGCCGTCCTCCACCAGGTTGGCGAGCTTCAGGAGCTGGCCGAGGCGGATCATGTCGTCGCGGATGGGGACTTCTTCGATTTCCGGGTTGCTCATACAAGCAATGATGCCTGAAGTAAGGTGGTGAAAATGCCGCAGTCATCCCGCCCCTTGCTCACCGGGCTGCTCCTTGCCGTAGCAACCGGACTCGTGATTCCCCTTCAGGGCCGGATCAACGGCGCCCTGGGAGCAACGCTCGACGACGGCATCGCGGCCGCCGTCGTCAGCTTCACCACCGGACTGGTTCTGATCGCCGCGATCGGACTGACGCTGCCGAAGGGCCGTGCCGCCTTGCGAAGGATCCTGCCTGCCCTCAAGGAGCGGAGCTTTCCACGGTTCTACGTCCTGGCCGGCGGCATCGGCGCACTGTTCGTGTTCGCCCAATCGTTCACAGTCGGCTTGCTTGGCGTGGCCTTGTTCACGGTTGCTGCGGTGACTGGCCAGACCCTGAGCGGACTACTCGTGGACCGGCTCGGCATCGGGCCCGGCGGCAAACGCTCGATCACCGGGGTCCGCATCCTCGGCAGCGTCCTGACGATCGCCGCCGTCGCCTGGGCCGTTTCGCCGCGCCTCGGGGCAGCAGCCGACGTCGGGTCCCTGCTGCTCCCGATCCTGTTGCCCGTCGTGGCGGGCTGCCTGGTGAGTTTCCAACAGGCGATGAACGGCACGGCGACCGTCCACTACGGCAGCCCGGTCGCCGCGACGCTGGTGAATTTCGTGGCCGGAACGGTCATTCTCTGGATCGCCTGGCTCATCAAACTGATCCTCGTTGGTCCTGGCCACGCCCTGCCCGCCGAATGGTGGTATTACTTGGGCGGGCCGATGGGCTGCGTCTTCATCGGCTTGGCGGCCTTGTTGGTCCGCAGCCTGGGTGTCCTGGTGACGGGGCTGGGAATGATTGCGGGCCAGTTGCTCGGATCCCTCGCGCTTGACCTGGTCCTGCCGGCGCCTGGGACCGTGGTTGCCTTGCCCACGATCCTTGGCACCTTGCTGACGCTGTTTGCCATCATCGTCGCCACGTTGCCTTGGCCCAAGGGTGCGCTCTCTTCCCGCCGTCGCGCCGGGGCGAGTCAGGCCAGTCCCGGAGGCAGGACCGCGGCCAAAGGCCGGTAGGCTAGGACACGCAGCTTCCTGCACAGCATTACCTTCGCGCACAACCACGGACCGCACCCAGCGGCCCTGTAGAACATTGGAGTACCCATGGCAGCAAAATCCGTCCTCGACCAGGTCATTTCCCTCTCCAAGCGGAGGGGCTTCGTGTTCCAGGCCGGTGAAATCTATGGTGGCTCCCGGTCCGCATGGGACTACGGCCCCCTCGGTGCCGAGCTCAAGGAAAACATCAAGCGCCAATGGTGGCAGAGCGTCGTCCGCGGCCGCGAAGATGTGGTGGGCCTGGATTCGTCCGTAATCCTGCCCCGCCAGGTATGGGAAGCCTCCGGCCACGTCGAGGTGTTCTCGGACCCCCTCGTCGAGTGCCTTTCCTGCCACAAGCGCTACCGCGCCGACCACCTCGAGGAAGAGTACGAGGAAAAGAAGGGCCGTCCCGCCGAAAACGGCCTCAAGGACATCGCCTGCGCCAACTGCGGCACCCGCGGCCAATGGACCGAACCGCAGGAGTTCTCCGGCCTGCTCAAGACCTTCCTTGGCCCCGTGGCCAGTGAAGAAGGCCTGCACTACCTGCGCCCGGAAACCGCGCAGGGCATTTTCGTCAACTTCAGCAACGTGCTCACCACATCCCGCAAGAAGCCGCCGTTCGGCATCGGCCAGATCGGCAAGTCCTTCCGCAACGAAATCACGCCGGGCAACTTCATCTTCCGCACCCGCGAGTTCGAACAGATGGAAATGGAATTCTTCGTCGAGCCGGGCACGGACGAGGAATGGCACCAGTACTGGATGAAGGAACGCATGTCCTGGTACACCGGCCTGGGAATCCGGCCGGAAAACCTGCGTTTCTTCGAGCACCCGTTGGACAAGCTCAGCCACTACTCCAAGGGCACCACGGACATCGAGTACCGTTTCGGTTTCCAGGGCTCCGAGTGGGGCGAGCTCGAGGGCATCGCCAACCGCACCGACTTCGACCTCTCCACCCACTCGAAGGCCTCCGGCCAGGACCTCAGCTACTTCAACCAAGCCACCAACGAGCGCTACACGCCGTACGTCATTGAACCGGCCGCCGGCCTGACGCGGTCCTTCATGGCCTTCCTCGTGGACGCCTACACCGAGGACGAGGCACCCAACGCCAAGGGCGGCGTCGACGTCCGCACTGTCCTGAAGCTCGACCCCCGCCTGGCACCGGTCAAGGCAGCCGTGCTGCCGCTGAGCCGCAACGAGGACCTGTCCCCGAAGGCGAAGGACCTGGGTGCCCAGTTGCGCAAGAACTGGAACATCGACTTCGACGACGCCGGTGCCATCGGCCGCCGCTACCGCCGCCAGGACGAGATCGGTACCCCGTTCTGCATCACTGTGGACTTCGACACGCTTGATGACCAGGCCGTCACCATCCGTGAGCGCGACACCATGAGCCAGGAACGTGTGTCCCTGGACAAGGTGGAGGGTTACCTTGCTGCCCGACTGATCGGCGCCTAAGCGTGTCCATCGAATACCGCGAATGGCGTGAGGGCGACGACCTCGCGCTCCTGGAAATGTGGGGCGGGCCCGAGACCCTGCCGGCCCAGCAGTTCCGTGCAGCCCTGGCGCCGTCGAGCAACGGCGGCCAAGGCCAGCCTTGGCGCCGGTGCATCGTGGCCGAAGACGTCATTGACGGCATCGGCATCCCGGTGGCCGCGGGCGTGGTCCATGAGGCGTCCCTGCACCCGGAACGGCTCTGGGCCTACGTCGAGGTTGCCAAGGACCACCGCCGGAGCGGGATAGGGGCCACGCTCCTGACCATGCTGCGGCGCGAAGCCGAACAGTCGCCGTCGGGGGTTACCAAGCTGCGCAGCAAAGTGGAGCCCGGCACGTCCGGCGCCGCCTTCGCCGAGTGGGCAGGGCTCGCGCCTATCCAGCGTTCCCGGCTTGTGGTGGTGGATCCCGAGCCGCTCAGGCTGCCTGTGTTTGGAGACGGCTCCGAAGAAGCCGCTTCCGAGCAGGTGGAAGACCTCGCCACGGGGTCCGTGGAACTGAGCGACGTCGTAGGCCGGTACTACACGGCCGTGCACCACTGGGACAACCCCGGCGAGCTCGGCATCCCCACGGTGCAGCGGCTGTTCCTCGACGAGCTGACGGGGGCGCACGGTGCGCTCGTGCTGCGTGCGCCCAAGGCGAGTGCCTTTGGTGCGGGAGTTCCGGCCACCCGCAAGGGCAAGTTGCAGGCCTTCGCTATCAGCTATGCCCAGGGCAGCTCGGATGAGCCCTCGGAAGTATTCCTTGGCCACGATCCGCTTTTGCAGGATGACGAGGCCCGCGCCGCGATCCGTGACCTGCTGGCGCTCATTGCCTACCAGCACCCCGTGCTCCTCGAAGTGGACGATTCGATGACGGCCGTGCGGGCCGTCGTCGATCCTTTGCTGGAGCTGGGCAAGGCGAAGCTCCGCAGTGCGGACACCTTGGTGGTCAGCGAATAACTGTTGTTCTCCCGTTACCGGCCCAACTGGCTCGCATTAGTTGTCGTTTAGAGCCCTCATAACGACAACAACTGCGAGCCAGTTGGGCGGGGCGCAGCGCTGCCCCACGTAGGCTTGTGGGCATGAGGTTTTGCAGCTAATGGGTCACGGCCATTCACACGGACACACAGAGCATTTCGAGCCCAGCCCGCAGGCGCTCGCGGCACGCAAGCGGGCCAACTGGCTCCTCGTAGCCGTGCTGGCTCCGATTGCCGTGCTCACGATCGTTGCCATGCTGCTCATGTGGCCGTCCGGGAGCAAGGAAGGCATCACGTTCGCGAGCCCCTACGCAGCCGCTCCCGGGGTGACGTTCGATACCGGCAAGATCCAAGCCGTCACCCAGGAAAGCTGCACGCAGGGGACCCAAGCTCCGGGTGCGAACGGTACGAACGGTGCGAACCAAAGCAGCGGGACACAGCCGCAGGGTTCCCAATGCACCTTCGCGTCCACGCAGCCGGATAACGGCGGCAGCCCTGTCAAAGTGGTCATTAACCCGGATGTCGCCAAGTCCCACGGCGTCAAAGTGGGGGACAGCATCCGCTACCTGAACCTCTCCGGGGTGCAGGGCGCAGCGGCAGGCAACGGCTCGCCGTCGTACGTTTTCCTGGATTTCGTGCGGACGGTTCCCATGGCCCTCCTGGCGATCCTCTATGCCGTGGTGGTCATTGCCGTCGCGCGTTGGCGCGGCTTCAGGGCGCTCCTTGGACTGGCCGGAGCCTACGTGGTGATGGTCAGCTTCATGCTTCCGGGATTGGTGGAAGGCAAGCCGCCGCTGCTCGTGGCGTTGGTTGGCTCCACGGCGATCATGATGGGCGTGCTCTATTTCGCCCACGGGTTCTCGGCCAAGACCTCCACCGCGTTGTTGGGCACGATCTTCGGCCTCGGCATTACGGCGCTGCTGGCGGCCTGGGCCACGGATGCGGCTAACCTGACCGGCATCGCAAGCAGCGAAGGCGCCACACTGGTGAACATGTCGGGCAAGATCTCCCTCACCGGGATCATCCTTTGCGGGCTGATCATCTCCGGACTCGGAGTCCTCAACGACGTGACCATCACCCAGTCCGCGGCCGTGTGGGAACTCTACGAGCTGGCACCGGAGACCGGCGCGCGCAAGCTGTTCACCTCGGCCATGAGGATCGGCCGGGACCACATCGCCTCCACCGTCTACACGATCGCCTTCGCCTACGCCGGTGCCGCCCTCCCCATCCTGATCATTGTCATGCTGTACGACCGCCCGTTGGTCGATGCCCTCACCAGCGCCGAGTTGTCCGAAGAAGTCATCCGCACCCTGGTCGGGTCCATCGGCCTGGTGCTGGCGATCCCGGTGACCACACTGATCGCCGTGATGGTGGTCAAAGCGACAGGTCCGAGGCGGCTGGCGGCCGCCGTCGCCCCGGATTCGGCGCCAGGAGACGACGACGGGAAGGTCCGCGAGCTTGAAACCGCCGGATCCGCCGATGCCTTCGAATCGTTCGATACCGGCGAGCTTGCCGCCGTCGTCATGACCAGGCGGGCACGCAGGGAAGCCGAGCGCCGCTAGCTCGCGGCGTCGAAACCGCGGGTGCGGGCCGAGCGCTGCGTTCCGGTCCGCAGCCACCGGGCGAAACCCACGTATTCACCGATAACAGGGTCCACATGACATTTGTCATCCCTCATTGGTGACACGCGCCCGGGCACCGGCCACGGATCCCGGCTTTGATGGGTAGTGAAGTGAACCAAAGCCAAGGAGAGCCATGACAACAGCGAGTGTGCCGGCCGTTCACGCCGCCGGACTGCACAAGAGCTTCGGGAAGGTCCACGCCGTCCGCGGCCTGGACCTCACCGTGCAGCCGGGGGAGGTGGTGGCGTTCCTCGGTCCCAACGGAGCGGGCAAGACCACCACGATTGATATGATCCTCGGATTGAGCGCCCCGGACCAGGGACGCGTTTCCATCTTCGGCCACACTCCCCGGGGAGCCATCGCCCGCGGCCAGGCGGCAGCCGTGATGCAGACCGGCGGCTTGCTGCGGGACATCAGCGTCCGCGAGACCGTGCAGCTCAATGCCGCCATGTTCGATTCCTCCCGCCCCGTGGACGAAGTCCTGGCGCGGGCGGGCATCCTGGAGATCGCCGACCGCAAGGTGGAAAAGTGCTCCGGCGGCCAGCAGCAACGGCTGCGCTTCGCCATGGCCCTCGTCTCCGATCCTGGATTGCTCATCCTGGACGAGCCCACCACCGGCATGGATGTCGCGGGACGACGCGACTTCTGGACCGCCATCAGGACCGACGCCCAGCGCGGACGGACCGTCATCTTCGCCACCCACTACCTCGAAGAAGCCGATGCCTACGCGGACCGGATTGTCCTGGTCCGGCAGGGCAGCATCGTTGCGGACGGCACCGCCGCCCAGATCAAGAACCTCGCCTCGGGCCGCACCGTCAAGGCTTCGCTTCCGGCCGCAGAGCGCGGACTGCTCGCCGGGATGCCGCCCGTCGAAAGCATGGAGTACGACGGCGGCCGCCTCACCGTCCGCACGGGCGACTCGGACGCCGTCGTGCGGTACTTGCTCAACAACACGGGCGCACACGACGTCGAGGTGGCGGCCAACAACCTCGAGGAGGCGTTCGTAACCCTCACCGGAGACGATGCCGTGCCGGAATCCACGAGCATCACTTTCGAAGGAGACCTCGTATGAGCACGGCAACAGTCGCCCAGGAACGGAAGCCGTCCGCCGGCGGGGTCAACCGCACGTTCCTCTGGATCGAGATCAAGCGGATGCTCCGGAACCGCCGGACCATCATGTTCACGGTATTCATGCCGGCCATCTTCTTCTTCATTTTCGGCTTGTCCAACAAGGACAAGCTTCTGCCCAACGGACACAGCTACGGCCAGTACATCCTCATCAGCCTCACGGTCTACGCCGCGATGACCGCTGCGACGGGCGCCGGCAGCCAAGTGGCGGTGGAACGTGCGCAAGGTTGGAGCCGCCAGCTGCGCCTCACGCCCCTCCTGCCCGGTGCATATATCGCGGTGAAAGCCATGGCCGCGTTGACGCTGTCCTTCGTTGCCGTCGTGGCCCAATTCGTCATCGGTGCCTTGGCAGGTGTCACGATGGATGCTCAGACCTGGCTGACGGCGGGGTTGGTAGCTTGGCTGGGCTCTCTGGTCTTCGCGGCCCTCGGCCTGTTCGTCGGATACCTTATGCCGAGCCAGAACGTCATGCAGATCCTCGGGCCGGTCCTGGCGATCCTTGCCATGCTCGGTGGGCTGTTCATGCCGATCGAAATCATGGGGGAGACCTTCGGGAACATCGCCAAGTTCACGCCGGCATACGGGATCGGGCAGTTGGCCCGGAGTCCCATCACCGGCGAGTTCGATTGGGCGTGGATCGTCAATGTGCTCACCTGGCTCGCGATCTTCGTGGCCGGGGCTGCGATGGCGTTCCGCCGCGACACGAAACGTGTCTGAACCGGCCGCTAGGGTAGGCACCATGACCAGCAACGCCATGTTCCGCGGCCCCGGGCCACGAGGCTGGTTCATCGGTGCGGGACTTTCCATCCTGCTCTGGGCCTGGCCGACGTGGAACATCGTGTGGTCCGTGGACGAGCCGCTGGCCTGGAAAGCGGCGGCTTCGGCGTCCCTGATCGTGTTCTTCGCAGCCTACGTCTTCCTGCCGCACATCAGTTGGCGCCTGGGCGTCCGGGCGGGCATCGTGTCCGTTTGTGTCCTGCTGGCGCTGAACGGGCTGATGATCCTCATCATCGGAAGGGAGGCCTTGTGGACCTGGACGTTCCTCGCCTGCGCCATCGCGATGACGTCCCTTCCGCAGCGCGCCGATTTCTTCCTCATCGTCGCCTTGTCCCTCGCCTCCTTCTGCACCCAGCTGGTGAAGGGCAACGGGGAGCAGGCCTTGCTCCAGGCCGGGATCATCTTGTCCCTCGGCCTCATGATGTCCGCCTTCGCGCGGCTGATCCGGCAGACCGCACGGCTCCGGGAAGCACAGACTGAACTGGCCGACGCCGCCGTGGCCGCTGAACGCAGCCGGGTGGCCCGGGACATGCACGACATCCTGGGGCACTCCCTGACGGTGATTGCCGTGAAAGCCGAGCTGGCCGGGAGGATGCTGGACACCGTCCCCGGCGGCCACCCTGCCCGGGACCGGGCAGCCGCCGAGATCTCCGCGGTCCAGGATTTGGCCCGCGGTGCGCTCGCCGACGTCCGCGCCACAGTGGCAGGGTACCGCGGAGTCAATGTCCTGGCCGAGCTCGCTGTTGCCCGGACGGCATTGGAATCGGCCGGGATCGACGCCGAATTGCCGGGAGCCGTGGAGCAGGTTCCGGCGCGGCACCGGGAGCTTTTCGGCTGGGTCCTGCGCGAAGGCGTCACCAACGTTGTGCGGCACTCCGGTGCCGCGCGCTGCCGCGTCCGGTTGACGGCGTCGAGCGTTCTCGTTGAGGACGACGGCGTCGGCCCGGCTTCCGGGGGCCGCTCCGGGAACGGACTGGCCGGGATCCGCGAACGCGTGGGTGCCGCCGGGGGAACGGTCAGCATTGGCCCGAGTGACCTGGGAGGGTTCAGATTGGCGGTGCAGGTATGAGCATCCGATTGGTGATCGCGGACGACCAGGCGCTCGTGCGCGGGGCACTCGCAGCGTTGCTGGGACTGGAGCAGGACATCGAGGTGGTCGCTGAACTGGGTGACGGGACAGGGGTGGCGGCCGCCGTCGTCGAGCACTCCGCCGATGTGGCGATGCTCGACGTCGAGATGCCCGGCCTGGACGGGATCAGCGCGGCGGCGGCCGTGCGGCGGGCCGCGCCGTCGTGCCGGGTCCTGATGGTGACCACATTCGGTCGGCCCGGCTACCTCAAGCGTGCCATGCAGGCCGGTGCCTCCGGATTCGTCGTCAAGGACACGCCCGCGCGGCAATTGGCCGAAGCGGTGCGCCGCGTCCACCAGGGGCTCAGGGTGGTGGATCCCGTGCTCGCCGCTGAATCTTTGACCGCCGGGGACAGTCCGTTGACCGAACGCGAGGGGGAGGTGCTCAAGGCAGCGTCCGACGGCGGAACGGTGGCCGATATCGCGAAGTCGGCGATGCTTTCCGAAGGGACCGTGCGGAACTACCTCTCCGCCGCGATGGCCAAGACCGGCGGCCGGACCCGTGCCGAGGCTGTGCGGATCGCCGAAGACAACGGCTGGCTGCTCTGAGTTCGCCTTGAGAACGTGGGTGCGGGCCGGGCGCTGCGTTCCGGGCCGTAGCTGTCGGCCCGCACCCACGTATTCGGCAAGCTCCAGTCTGAGACAATGGACGGGTGACTGTAGTAGCAACGCCCCCCTCGCCCAAGCTTGAACTGCCCCCGCTGCAGCTCGGCCGGATCACCGTGGACACCCCCGTGATCCTCGCGCCGATGGCCGGGATCACCAACTCGGCCTTCCGCCGGCTGTGCCGTGAATACGGCGGCGGTCTGTACGTCGCGGAGATGGTGACCTCCCGTGCGCTGGTGGAGCGCACGCCGGAATCGTTGCGCATCATCTCGCACGACGACGACGAAAAAGTCCGTTCCGTGCAGTTGTACGGCGTAGACCCGGTCACCGTGGGCCAGGCCGTACGCATGCTCGTCGAAGAAGACCGGGCGGACCACATCGACCTCAACTTCGGCTGTCCTGTGCCCAAGGTCACCCGGCGGGGCGGCGGATCCGCCCTTCCCTGGAAGATCGACCTCTTCACCTCGATCGTCCAGACCGCCGTCAAGGAAGCCTCCAAGGGCGATATCCCGCTGACCATCAAGATGCGCAAGGGCATTGACGAGGACCACCCCACGTACCTCGACGCCGGCCGCATCGCCCGCGATTCCGGCGTTGCCGCCGTCGCGCTCCACGGCCGCACGGCCGCGCAGTTCTACTCCGGCCAGGCCGACTGGTCCGCCATCGCACGGCTGCGCGAAGCCCTCCCGGACATTCCCGTCCTCGGCAACGGCGATATCTGGTCCGCCGAAGACGCAGTCCGCATGGTGCGCGAAACCGGGATCGACGGAGTTGTGGTGGGCCGTGGCTGCCAAGGCCGCCCGTGGCTCTTCGGTGACCTCCAGGCCGCGTTTGAAGGAAGCGATCAGCGCCACCGTCCGGGCCTGCGCGAGGTGGCCGACGGCGTCTACCGCCACGCCGAACTCATGATCGAAACCTTCGGCAACGACGAGTACAAGGCGCTGCGCGAGATCCGCAAGCACATGGCCTGGTACTTCAAGGGCTATGTGGTGGGCGGGGAACTGCGCGCCAAACTGGCCACCGTGCCGACCCTCGAGGTCCTCCGCGAGCTTCTGGACCAACTGGACATGGACCTGCCGTACCCGGGCGTCGACTCGGAGGGTCCGCGCGGACGAGCAGGTTCCCCCAAGAAGCCGGCCTTGCCCAAGGACTGGCTGCTCAGCAGGCAGATGGATGCCGATCAGACGCGCGATATCGCCGCAGCCGAACTCGACGTCTCAGGCGGCTAAACCGCGGCATGGGGCGCCGCGTGCACGCGCACGGCCGGAGTCGTGGAAAACTGGCTGCATAGGCACCGGCTGAACAGGCGCCGGTGCACGGCAAGCGGAGGAGGCAGATACCCATGGGAACTGAAGCGATGTCTGCAGCACGCCCGGCCGAAAACGCAACGGGCATTCCAGGCTATGTGGAGGCCGACTCGGAACGCTGGGTCCAGGAACCCCGGAAGAATACCTACCGCTCGGACTTCGAGAGGGACCGGGCAAGAGTGCTGCATTCGTCAGCCCTCCGGCGGCTCGGGGCCAAGACCCAGGTAGTGGCCCCCGACACCGACGACTTCGTCCGCACCCGCTTGACGCACAGCCTTGAAGTGGCCCAGGTGGGCCGCGAGTTGGGCCGGGCGCTCGGTTGCGATCCGGATGTCGTTGACACGGCATGCCTGAGCCACGATCTTGGCCACCCGCCTTTCGGCCACAACGGGGAATCCGCGCTCAACGAGGTAGCCCACGCAATCGGTGGCTTCGAAGGCAACGCCCAGACCCTGCGCCTCCTGACCCGCCTTGAACCCAAGGTCCTTGCCGCCGACGGCAGGCCCGCCGGACTGAACCTGACCCGCGCCAGCCTTGACGCCGCGTCCAAATACCCGTGGTCCGCCGTCGACGCCCCCGTCATCCACGGGCAGCGGAGCAGCAAATTCGGTGCCTATGAGGACGATCTGCCCGTGTTCGCCTGGCTTCGTGACGGCGCGCCGGGCAACCGCTCCTGCATAGAGGCCCAGGTGATGGACCTGGCCGACGACATCTCGTACTCGGTCCACGACGTCGAGGACGCAATCGTTGCCGGCCATTTCCAGCTGAAGTGGCTCGACAATCCGGATCACCGGGCCCGCGTGGTGGGGTACACCAAGCAGTGGTACCTGCCCCACAACGATCCCGCAGAAATCGATGCCGCCCTGGCCCGCCTCGAAGCCACGAGCGTGTGGGTCCGAGAGGCCGACGGCAGCCGCAAGTCGATGGCTGCGCTGAAGGACATGACGAGCCAGTTGATCGGCCGGTTCTGCCAGAGTGCACTGGAGACCACGCGCGCCCGCTTCGGACCGGACCGCCTCACCCGTTACGGCGCCGAACTCATGGTCCCGGAGGAAACCGTCACGGAGATCGCCGCCATGAAGGGCCTTGCCACGACGTTCGTCATCTCCACCGACCACCGGCAGCCCGTCTATGAGCGTCAGCGCGAAGTCCTGCACGCCTTGGTGGGCGTGCTCAATGCGAGCGGGGACCGCCACCTGGAGCCGATGTTCGCTGCGGACTGGCGGGACGCCCCCGACGACGGCGCCCGGCTTCGCGTCGTCGTCGACCAGGTTGCGTCACTGACGGACGCTTCGGCGCTGGCGATGTACGAACGGCTGGTCGGCAGCCTGCCGTCGCTCTGGTAGGCCACCGTTGGGTTGTCGGCCCGCTCAGGGGCTGTCCTCACAGGGGCTGTCCGCGCGGAGCGACTAGGATAGTGACGTGGCTGGCCTGATCAAACGTGAAGATATCGACGAAGTACGCCAGCGCACCGATATCAAGGAAGTGGTGGACGGCTACGTCACCCTCAAGGGCGCAGGTCTGGGCACCTTCAAAGGCCTCTGTCCCTTCCACGACGAGCGCTCGCCGTCGTTCACTGTCCGTCCCCAGGTAGGCCGGTACCATTGCTTCGGCTGCGGTGAAGACGGCGATGCGATCTCCTTCGTCCAGAAAATGGACCACAGCTCCTTCCACGAAGCCGTGGAAAAGCTTGCAGCCCGGATCGGCTATGAGCTGCGCTATGAAGACGGCGGCACCGGTCCCAACCGCGAGGAGGTCGGCAAGCGCCAACGGCTGCTGGATGCCCACAAGATCGCCGACGAGTTCTTCCGCGCGCAACTGCTCACGGCAGGTGCCGCCGAGGGCCGCAACTTCCTCCACGGCCGCGGCTTCGACCGGACCGCCGCCGAACAGTTCGGCGTCGGCTACGCGCCGCAAAGTTGGGACTCGCTCCTGAAACACCTCCGCGGGCGAGGTTTCACGGACGCCGAATTGAAGCTGACGGGAATGTTTTCCGAAGGCAACAGGGGCATCTACGACCGCTTCCGGGGCAGGCTCATCTGGCCCATCCGGGACATCGCCGGCGACACCATCGGCTTCGGAGCCCGCAAGCTTTACGAGGACGACCAGGGCCCGAAATACCTGAACACTCCGGAGACCGTGCTCTACAAGAAGTCCCAGGTCCTCTACGGGATCGACCTCGCCAAACGGAACATCGCCAAGGACCGGCAGTTGGTGGTGGTGGAGGGGTACACGGACGTCATGGCCTGCCACCTTGCAGGAGTCGGTACCGCGGTGGCCACGTGCGGCACGGCTTTCGGTACCGACCACATCAAGATCGCCCGCCGCTTGCTGTCCGACGACGGCACCGGGGGAGAGGTCATCTTCACCTTCGACGGCGACGCCGCCGGGCAGAAGGCGGCACTCCGCGCCTTTGAGGAAGACCAGCGTTTCGTTGCGCAGACGTACGTGGCGGTGGAACCGAGCGGGGCAGATCCGTGCGATTTGCGCCAGCTCAAGGGGGACGCGGCTGTCCGGGACCTGATCGGCACCCGCCGGCCGCTCTTCGAATTCGCCATCAGGGCCTCCCTTAAGCGCCACAACCTGGACACTGTGGAAGGCCGGGTCGCAGCCCTGCGGGAGTCGGCCCCTGTAGTGGCACAGATCAGGGATTCCGGCATCCGTCCGGCGTATGTCCGCGAGCTGGCGGGCTGGCTCGGCATGCCCATCGAGGAGGTCAGCCGGGCCGTGGGCCTGGCTGCCAAGCGGGCTGCTTCCGGCGCGGCGGGCACCGCAGGAACTGCGGGAACGGCAGGAGCCCCGGCGGCCGGGCAGGGCACAACGCCGGGACAGGCCGGCCAGCCGGCGGCAGCACCGCCGTCGGCCGCTCCCATCGCCTTCATGCGCCCGGATCCCCGGGATCCCATTGCCGCCATGGAGCGGCAGGCCCTCGAAGTCGTCATCCAGAATCCTGCCGTCCTGGGGGGCGAAGCTGCGCTTAGCGGTGGAGCGTGGGAACGTTTTGAGGCCTGCCATTTCGTCACTCCGGCCTACTCCGCGGTGCACACGGCCGTCCGGGCGGCGGGGCTCGCCCACGCGGGAGACCCTGTGGCGTGGGTGGAAGGGATCCGCCGGGAGGTTCCGGAACCGCTCCAAGGCCTGGTCTCCGAGCTTGCCGTCGTTCCGCTGCCGGCCAGCACGCCCGAAGCGCTTCAGCGGTATTGCCGCGACATTCTGGCCCGGCTTTTCGAACTACAGATCACCAGGGTCAAGGCGGACAAGATGGGCCAATTGCAGCGCCTGGATGCCTCTGCCCAGCCGGAGGAGTTCCAACGCCTCAACCGGGAACTCATGCAGTTGGAAATGCAGCGCCGCGCCCTCCGCATGGACAGCTAACGGCCTTCCCCGGCGCCGATTTCGTTTCCCGGCAGCCCTTTGTTAGGCTGGTACACGCTTCATTCCTCCGTAGCTCAATTGGCAGAGCATTCGACTGTTAATCGAAGGGTTACTGGTTCAAGTCCAGTCGGAGGAGCTTTGAGTCGGAATCCCCGTCAGCCGCGTGCTGGCGGGGATTTTTCGTACCCAGCCCGTTCGTGGGGGACAGGCTCTTGTCAGTGGCTCCGCTCCGTGTAGTACCGGACTTCGAACATCTTGGCTCCATTCTCGGAGACCCACGGACCGTGTTCCATACCCGGAGGACGGGTGGCCCAGTCGCCGGCTTTGAAGGTCCGGCCGAGCCGTTTGTCCATAAACGAGCCTTCGAAGATGAAGACCTCTTCCCAGAATTCGTGCGTCAGAACGCCGTTGGGGGAGGTGTCAGTGCCGGGCTCGAACTTCAGGATGCGCGTGACGCAGTCGTTGTCTGAATCCCGCGCCAGGATCGCCTCGGACAGGCCCTCAATATGCGGGTTGCAGGGGGTGAAGTCCACCGATTCCGTAGGGGTGAACTCAAATTCGGGCTTTGCCATCGCTATTCCTCTTACCTGACGTTTATGCCGTAGATGCTTCACGAACTGAAGACCCATTGCTCCGTTGCTCAAAAATCCGCGTCCCCAGTAGAGGGCGGGGATTTTTGGCGTCTGATTCGTATACCTGATCGTGAGGGCGACTATCGAGTGGTGAGGGTGATGTCGTCGAGGTACATCCAGGTGTCGTCGGCGGGGCTGGAGCCGTCGAGGTGGACGTTGAACCAGAGGGTGATGGTCTGGCCTTTGTAGGCGGTGAGGTCGGCGGTGAGCTGGGTCCAGGTGCCGTTGTTG